>JAQCIA010000302.1 GCA_027620105.1 Verrucomicrobiota bacterium
TTAAAATTCCACGCGGCCGACATCGGGGTCTGTGTAGTAGCCCAGATCGTCAAGCGCCACGTCGTCCCAGCGCAAGATCACGTCGCGCGGTCGCAAGACCAATTCAGTAGGTGCGCCAGGCAGGACGGAGATCACCTGGATGCCATGCTGGGCATCGTCGATGCGCAACCAGGCGCGCTTGGTGGGATCCACCAGGGGTTTCCAGATGAATCCGGCGGAGGCAGGGCCCGCGTAAGGGGCGGTGTGCGCATCCGCGAGGAAGCGGGCGACGAACGGTGCGCCGACCATGGTGGCGATGCGCGTGCTGGGCTGGTAGGAATTCACAAGTCCGGCAATCCGGTTGCTGTGGATCACCGGCGCGCCTTCGCCGTCGACGTTAATTTGCATCAAGAGGCGGCAGGAGAGAAGGGAGTAGGGGCCATCAGGGAGAGCGTTCACGGCCATTTCCGTGACGGTGCCCCCCGTCAGTTGCAAATCGTCCGCATCGTCGAACTGGGCAACGGTGACGGTGTCGCCGACATGGAGAAAATCGGCGGCGTCAATGGCGGGCTGATCCAGCGCGCCGGGCGGTGAGACGGTGAGCAGGGCGAGGTTCAGGCGCGGGTCGGCGATACGGACTTCGGCGGTGATGCGGTCGCCGGTGCGGGCGCGGCGCAGTTCCACGTGGGTGTGATTGCGGACGACGTGTTCGGTGGTCAGGATTTCGCCGGGTGCGACGAGCAGACCGTAGCCGATGCGCGTGGCGGGGGGCTGGTATTGCCAGGGTTGAAATGGATTCTGCGTCTGGTACGTGGTGGTGATACGCACCAACCGGTCTGCGATAGTCGGGGCATCGGCCGCCCGGAGCAAGGTGGGCAGGGCGAGGGCGATGACGATGGCGGCAAGGCGCGCGGTCACAATGATTCTCCCAGATACTCGCGTTCGGCGACGTTGTACGTGCGCAGGATCTGCGGTTCGGCGCGGCGGGCGGCGTCCACATCCATCACAAGCACATCATCCGTGCCGACGAATCGAATTTCATGGTGCGTGCCTTGCGGTTTCGCGAGGGCATTGCGCAGGTCGCGCAAGCTGCGAATGTGCTGTCCGTTGGCTTCATCGACGATGCCGTAAAGAAATTCACCAAGGTAGGCGTTGACGGGGTGGGGCATGCGCTGAATCAGCACGACGAACTCGTCGCGGCCGACATGCAACTTGTCGGCCTTCACGTAGGCGACGGTGTAGAACCACTGCTGCACATTCGGGTCGGGGCTGGAGCGCTGTACGGTGCCAAGCAATTCCTGCGAAAGCGGCGCGAAGACGAGGCCACCGGTGAGCAGGTAAGGCGCGCGCTCGTCATACCGGCTGCGGTACGTGAAGGGATCCGGGGGATTGTCGAGCGGGATGGTCACGTCCAGGCTTTTATTTTCGCGCCAGACGGTGACTGCGATGGCGTCGCCCCACTGTTTGCGCTCAAGGAGTTCGGCAAAGAGAAACGTTTCCGCGCCGATGGTGATGGTGCCATCCTCCGCGATGGGGTGTCCGTCAATGGAGAGCAGCACATCCCGTGCACGCAGCCGATTGCGGGCGGCGCCAAATTCGTCCACGAAGTAGATCAGGATGCCACTGTGGTTGTCCGGCAGCCCGAGGTCACGACGCAGGGCGGGATTGCGCAGGCCCATGAAGGCGACGCCTAGTTCCGGGTAGCCGTGGTAGCGACCGTCATCGACATCCGCGAGAAAGTGCTCGAGGACCGGGAGGGGAATGGCGTAGCCGATGTTTTCGGCCCAGGCGAGGCCCTGAAAGGCGAGACCGACGACACGGCCATTAAATAGCACGGGGCCACCGCTGTTGCCCGGATTGATGGCGGCATCAACTTGCAGCACGAGGTGCTGGATTATGGCACACAGCGCATAGTTTGAAAAATCGATGCGTGACACGATCCCGCGGGTGACGGACAGGCGATCACCGCCGAGGGGAAAGCCGAGTACGATGACCTCATCAGCCAGGGTGGGGAGGCGATCGGCCAGGCGCAGGGGGCGCGTGCCGTCGAAGAAGTTGTCGGACGTGACTTCCAGCATGGCAAGGTCGCAATCGTGGGCGATGAAGCGGACGGTGGCGCGGTAACGGTGCGGATCGCCGTTCTTTTGGATTTCGATGAAGCGCGCGTCGGCGACGAGATGTGCGTTGGTCAGAATGCGTTTATTGCGGATGACAAAACCGGTGCCCGACCCGCTCGCCTGGGGACCGGACTGCCAGGGCATGGCGTAGTTCTCCCGCTGGCTGGTGACGTAGATTTTCACGACGGAGGCATCGCCGATGGCGGCGGCCCCGGCGGGGAATGCGGGGGACGGGAGCATCAGGAACGCGAGGCCGACCAGCGCGGCGCACTTGGCGATTGATCGAAGCATGGGGTGAAAGATAGTTTGTATTGGGATCGAGTGCAAAACCAAAGCGGTGGTGGCGTCATGGGATTGAGTGATCGTGCCTACATGCAAGCGGACCACGGGCGGGGACAGCGGTCTCCGAATCGGCCGACCTGGTTTGAGCGCTTGCGGTTCTGGTGGTGGCGGGTGCGCCGCCGTTGGCGCGGGGGTGCGGCGCTGCTGGCGGTGAGTCTGGCCGCGCACGCGGTGGCGCCAGCGCAGGACGTTGATGCCGGTGCGGACTGGTACGACCAGGCCGTGCTGCTGGGCAGTGCGTACCTTGAGACTCTCGATGCGGGCGAAGTGGCGGCACCGTTCGGGGGGCTTGCCGAGGAATGGTCCGGATTCTGGGAGTCCGTGCAGGGGGCCATGGCGAGTGGCAGTCTGGAGGATCTGGCGAGCCTCGAGCCTTATGCGCAGGACGCGCTGACGTGGATGGACAGCGTTCCGCAGATGCAGCCCATGTCGGACTGGATGCGGCAACGGTTGGACTATTTTGATGTGGCGGCCAGCGTGACCCCGGCGGCGCGGATTTCGAGCGTGCGTCCGCCCCCGCCTCCGCTGACCGCGCGCGGCAAGGGGAAGTGGCACAGTTGGCTGCATGTGCCAGCAAAGACGGCACCCAAGAAAACGGACCCGCCGAAAAAGCGGCCGCCCGCCTCGGTGCGCGACGTTGATTACTGGAAAGGCAAGATCGGAAAGCGCCATGGGCCGCAGGATCGACAGGTGGTGATCCCACGGTTGAAAAGGATTTTTCGTGAAGAGGGGGTGCCGGAGGATCTGGTGTGGATGGCGGAAACGGAATCGACGCTGAACCCGTTGGCGCGCAGTCCGGCAGGCGCGGCGGGGCTTTTTCAGTTTATGCCGGCCAC
>JAQCIA010000303.1 GCA_027620105.1 Verrucomicrobiota bacterium
CGAATCTGGGTCAGAGTTGGCGCAACCGGCGTATCTGCAGTTCCGCATGGTTCACAAGGATAACGACCGTCTTTCGCGCGACCTGCTAGAAAGGCGCCTGGTTCCCGAGGGTTACCGCATCGAGCAGATCGGAGCAGCGACCTACTATGCGCTGGACGAAGCCTATCCCAAGGAGAAGCGCACACCGGCCTATCGCGAGCTTGTCGGGCGTTTCCGTGTGCCGGATGCGGCGCACGAGTTGCTGCTTGAGCAGATGGAAGTCGAAGGCCGCAAGGTCTACATGCCCTATTTCGTCAATCGCTACCCGGAACTGACCGGCGAATACCTTGAGGATGCGTCGACGGACTTTGGGCAGATGAATGAGGCCATGGTGCTGCTGCGCTTTGATGCGCGGGGCACGCGGAAGTTCGCGCAGGTCACAAAGGACTATGCCCCGGGCGGGTTGCGCAATCCGAATCTGCAGGATTATCGGCAACTCGCTATCGTGCTGGATAGCACGTTGTATTCTGCGCCGCGGTTGAATGAGCCCATCAATGGCGGCCGGGCACAGATCACGGGCCGTTTCACCTTTGAGGAGGCGCAGAAGCTGGCGAATATCCTACGCGCGGGCGCGCTGCCGGCGCCGGTGCAGATCGTGGAGAAGCGGACGGTTTCGCCCAGCCTGGGGCAGGCCGCGATCACGAGTGGCGTGCGTGGTGCCCTCTACGGTTCGGTGCTGGTCGTCTTGTTCATGGGCGGGTACTACCTGCTGGCGGGGTTGGTCGCCAACGTGGCGCTACTCCTGATGGTGGTGCTGATGCCGTTGGGCATGATCATCGCCGCTGGATTTCTCGGTATTTTCGCGAGCGATGCCTCGGGGGGCGGTCCCATTGCGCTGCCGGTGCTGACGTTGCCAGGCATCGCCGGTTTCGCATTGACCATTGGCATGGCGGTGGATGCCAACGTGCTGATTTTCGAGCGCATTCGCGAAGAACAGGCGGCGGGAAAGCGTTTCTGGACGGCCATTGAGGCCGGCTACAACCGCGCGTTCTCGGCGATTATCGACTCCAACGTGACAACGCTGCTGACCGGCGTGATTCTGTTCGTTTTCGGCTCCGGTCCGATCCGCGGGTACGCGGTGACCTTGTCGGCCGGTATCATCATGAGCATGTTCACCGCGATCGTGGTGACGAGGCTGATCTTCGGGCTGCTGGAATCCACAGGGAAGATCAAGCACCTCAAGATGTTCCAGTTGATCAAGACGCCGTCGATTGATTTCCTGAGGTGGGGCAAGGCTTGCGGCGGGGTCTCGGTGGCGTTGATCATCATCACCTGGGGGCTGATGGTGTCGCGTGGTGCGAAGAACCCGGGCGAAATTTTCGCGGTGGATTTTACGGGTGGCGCATCGCTGACCTATTCCTTCCAGGAGCATGTCCCGGCGGAGGATCTGCGCCAGGCCATTGAGAAGGCGGGCGTGCGCGGGCCGATGATTCAGTATCAGAAATCCATTGAAGGCGGTGGTGAGGAGCTCCTGGTGGTGCAGGTCAGCACGGGCAATGTGGATGGTCGTCCCTATGCGGCCGTGACGCGGGATGTGATGGCCAATGAATTTCCGACAGCCGGTCTCGTGCTGGGGCAGGACGATGAGGTTGGCAGCCAGATCGGCAAGGAACTGACCGGGCGCTCCGTGAAGGCGTTGATTTACGCGCTGGTCGGTATCATTCTGTATCTGTGGATCCGGTTTGAGATCGGATTTGCGATGGGCGCCATCGCGGCATTGATTCACGACGTGTTGGTGACGGTCGGCGTCTTCACGCTGCTGGGGCAGCAGCTCAGTCTGCCGATTGTGGCCGCGTTGCTGACCATTGTCGGTTTCTCGGTAAACGATACGATCGTGATCTTCGACCGTATTCGTGAGGGCATGCGCCTGGAGCCCAACAAGCCTGTGCGCGATGTCTGCAACCACAGCATCAACCTGACCTTGAGCCGGACCTTGCTGACGTCGTTCACGGTCTTGATAACGGTGGTCATGCTGTTGATTTACGGTGGCGGCTCGATGTTTGATTTCGCGCTGGCCATGTTCATCGGCCTGATTTCTGGCACATATTCAACGGTGTATGTGGCGACGCCGGTGGCGTTGCTGTTTCATCGCAAGGGGCGCCCAGACTTCACGAAGAATTGAGGTTTGGCGCCGCGGGTGATCCGCGGGCCGTGGTGGCGGGCGGCACGCAGGAGGTTTGCGTTGGCGGATGGCTTTCCACGCAGGCGCTGGTTTACACCTCCGGTGGATGAAGCACTGGCGGCCCGACTGGCCCGCGACCTTGACCTGCCGCTGCCCATCGCCACGGTGCTGGCGGCACGCGGTTATGCGGTGGCTGAGGAGACCGAGCAATTTCTCAATCCACGCCTAGGCGCACTGGGCGATCCCTTTACCATGCCGAACATGCAGGCGGCGGTGGATCGCATCTGGCGCGCGATTGCGGGCGGCGAAGCGGTGCTGGTTTTTGGCGACTACGATGTTGATGGGGTTTGCAGCACCGCGCTGGTGACGGCAGTCCTGCGCGACCTGGGTGCGAAGGTCACGCCCTTTTTACCGAACCGCCTGGCACACGGGTACGGATTCAGCGCGGGGGCATTGACGGATGCGCTGGCGACGGTGACGCCGACGCTGATCATCACGGTCGACTGCGGTACGGGTTCCACGGAGGCGGTACGCGCGGCAGCGGCGGCAGGCATCGCGGTGATCGTGACGGATCATCACGAACCGGATGGGGCGCCGGCGCCGGCGCTGGCGGTGGTGAATCCCAAACTGGTTGACGGGCATCCCGCGAGCATGCTGGCGGGCGTGGGGGTGGCGTTTAAGCTGTGTCATGCGTTGATCAAAGCCGGGATGCAGGCCGGGCGAGCGGCGGCGAGCAGCGTCGACCTGCGTGAATACCTGGACCTTGTGGCCGTGGCGACCATCGCCGATGTGGTGCCGCTGGTTGGGGAGAACCGCATTCTGGCCAGCCATGGATTGAAACGATTGAATGCGACGCCGCGCCTGGGGTTCCGCGCCATACTGGATGCGGCGGGGGTGCGGAATCGTGTGGTGGACACGTATCATGTGGGTTTCGTGATCGGGCCGCGCCTGAATGCGGCAGGTCGACTGGGCGATGCGAGCGTGGCGCTGGACCTGCTTCTGACGGATGACCCGGCGCTGGCGGCACGGCGGGCGCAAGCATTGGAGGCGGCCAACCGCGAACGAAAATCCATTGAGGACGAGATCCGGGTGG
>JAQCIA010000304.1 GCA_027620105.1 Verrucomicrobiota bacterium
TCGGCGGCAGGCCGGCTCTATCCAGACCACAACCTGTGGGGGGTGATGGAGTCAATTGAATATGCATTTCGTGGGGATCTGGGATGCCCATACATCCAGCAACAGAAAACGACGCCGGAAATCGCGAATAAAGAGACTCATGATCATGAGCAGTGTGGGCACCGCGACGAACGGCATCCGGAACTCACTGACCAGCTTGAGCATCATCATCGCAGCATGGTAGGTTGCGTTTTCGGCTGTTTTCTCCGTCTTCACCAGCTTGCGATGCGCGTCCAACGCCGCGCGCATCGTTTCGCGGCATGGATTCCGCAAAAAGGCATTCATCGCCTCGGTGCTGCTGACGTAACGCCAGATGTCCCCGTGCCTGAACGTGCGCAGGCTGATGAAGCTTCCCGTTGTGGGGATTTTTCCAAAGCAGCGCAGATACGCCAAATTCAGTGCGCAGTGAAACGCAGCATCGGAACTGATGTTTCTTGCGCGAAAATCCGCATGCCCCACCCCGTGTACGGTGTACACGGTCTGCGCGTTGGGAGGGTAAAACCGACTCTCCACGATGGCTTTCGTTCGCAACAGGGATGCTTCCCATGCTTTCGAAACGGAAAATACAAGTGGCTCGACGGGTTCCCCAAAACGTGCGCACTGGTCTGCCCCTTTGGGATCGCCCTGTTGTTGTAACGCCTTCGCGTTCTGGTAGAGATATTCCGTGAAGCGCGCACTCACCATGCCACCAACGCCCGTATGCGGATTTACGACCACGCCGGCGCGACCATTTCCGGTGACGACCAGGTACATACTCCTTCGGTTGTCACGGTTCAGATAGTTGACGTTGTTGATGGCCCGCAAGGCGGCGTCGGAGGTTTCCGGCCTGGCCTCGAGATCGATCGCAAGCGTGAACAAGGCCTCATCGATAATGCGGAGGGTCGCCGCGTTGGTCTCGGCAAGCGCCTGGAAAAGTTTGCCGTGTTTACGATTTACAAACACCGTGAGCAGGCCGAAAAGGCCCGGCGTTTCCTCCGCTCGCTCGGCGCGTGCGTTCGCGTGGTTCAGGATGGCTGCAATCCGCACTTGCAGATCCGTGTAAGCCATCGCCCCACCCTCCTGCAGGCACGGAAGCCGGTAAAGGAACCCGCGCACACAGACCACCACGTAGTCCGTGGGCGCGAAATCCACGTCTTCCTGAACAAAGCGACGGTGAAGATACGTTGTGACGGCCACCCGCGAGAACAGCTTTCGATAGATCGCCATGTCAAGGGGCGCTCCCTTTTCGAACTCGGGTTCGAGCGTGTTTCGGATGACGTCTTCTCTAAAGGAAAGTGCCCCATGCAGGACCTGTGCGGCCATCCGTGCGGGATCGCGCTCGCCGGTGGACGTCATGACAAACGTGGCGAGATAATCGAGATAGAAAAATGACTTGAAGATCCAATACTTGGGTCGAAAGCCGTCCCTGCCGGCAGCAAATTCCTGAAAAATATACTGTTCCCGCGTGTCGGTCCGGAAAACCCGGCGCCATGCGCCGGTCGCAACGAGGTACAGCAACCGCGACGCCCGATTCTTGATGTTCCTTTCGCCGATGGCGACGAGGACATCGCGAAAACGCCGGGTGGGATGCGACGGAACTTCGTTAATGATTATGGTATCGGTGGCACTCCCCGTTCCCTTGGGGCACCGCTGCGATTGGTCGCGAGGTTCGCGGTTCGCCGCCTGCCGATCACATTCAATACGTCCGACTTGCTGTTTCAAGGGTTGCCCCCCTCCCTGTTGCCGCGTCCATGTTGGCATGCGCGGTTCTGACTAGAGCGGCCATTGCGGCAGGGCGGCCAGTCGGTCTGGAAGGCAATAGTCGTGGAAGAGCTGGAGGAGCCCCTGTTGGGCGAGGGCGGTTGCGAAGACAGCGGGGTTGTAGTCCGGACCGAAGACGAAGTGGGCGGTTTGGCGGGTGATCTGATTTCTCGATTCGGCGGGCAGTTCGTATAGCAGCGGGACGACGTCTCGCGCCCGTGCGCCGCAAGGAAGGGCAGGAAGACGTTCAGCAGGATGGCGGTGCGGCACGATTCGCCGAGCAGGGCCACGGGCTTGGAGGCAAGGGTGCCGCCGAACGCGAGCCGGCGTTCCCAGCAGGGCCTTTCCGCGTCCGCTTGCAGCAGTTCCAGGAGCGCGGCGGTGTCCACGCGGAGCACCATTTCGTGCAGGGGCGCGCGCGAGGCGAAAAGGGCGGCGGCCACGGACATGCGGTGAACGGGATGATTCAGGGGGCGCGTGCCGATGAGTCTCCATGCCTGACTCGGAAAAACTGATAAAAAATCGCTGTTCAGGTGTCATGGGCACACGTCCGTTGAGACCGGCCTTGAAATGCGCTCTCATGGTTAGACGGTAACAAAGCCGGGGTGGAGAGGGCAAGAGGTACGCCCAAGGCAGAAGTGCCAAGTGAATGCCGCAGGTATAGGGGAGAGCGTTCCATGCCATGGATCGCCATCCTTCGTGGTCAGTTCAAGAACACCGGAGGAGGCATTACAAGGCATGGAACAGCGCGACAGCTCCGATCAGGACACGGACGGGGCGCAGCCGGTGACCGGCGTCGCGCTGGTGCTGCCCCACTACGCGCCAGCTCTCGTTGCCATGGGCTGCTCTCCCTGGCCAGCCGGTTCCCCTTGCGCTGGCTGCATATCGGCAATGCCGATGCCGCAGGCCTGACAGTCCATCAACGCTGATGGATCGGCACGTAGTCCCGCGTCTTCGGTCCGACATAGAGCTGCCGGGGCCGGCCGATACGACGATCTTCGTCGCTCTGCATTTCGTTCCACTGCGAAATCCACCCGATCGTGCGGCCGATCGTGAAGATCACGGTGAACATGTTGGTCGGGATGCCCAGCGCGCGCAGGATGATGCCGGAATAGAAATCCACGTTGGGGTACAACTTGCGTTGAACGAAGTATTCGTCCTTCAGCGCGATTTCCTCCAGCTTCAACGCGATTTCAAAGAGCGGATCGTCCACCTTGAGCGATTCCAGCACCTGGTAGCAGGTCTTGCGGATGATGGCCGCGCGAGGATCGTAATTCTTGTACACGCGGTGACCGAACCCCATCAGCCGGAACGGATCCTTCACATCGCGCGCGCGGGCCACGAACTCCGGCACCTTCTCCACAGCGCCGATGGCCTTGAGCATGTTCACGACCGCCTCGCTGGCACCACCGTGCAGGGGCCCCCAAAGGGCGCCCCCGCCGGCCGAGACCGCCGCAAAGGGAT
>JAQCIA010000305.1 GCA_027620105.1 Verrucomicrobiota bacterium
AGGAGGTCACCGCCCTGTCGCTGGAAGCCTCACGGTTGCGCCACAAAAGAGCGTGATCCCGCGCAGCATACCGGCCGCCAGCAGCCAACACGCGCTCCAGGTCAGTAAATCAGGGATGCGCCCGCGGCGACGCGGCGCTCCAGTTCGTTGTTGACCACTTCCAGTTCGCGTGCACGGAAGGCCGCCGTCTGTCCGAGGTGCACGGACAAGGTTACGAGTGCCGCCATGAGCAGGCCGATGACGAGTGTGGTTTCCGGCAGGGCGGAACGCGCGGTGGCGGCGTCGCCGGGGCGGGGGACGACGTAGAGCTGCCAGCTGAGTCCGGAAAGTTCAACCTGTACGGAGGCGGCAACGTCCACCTTGTCGTTGCGGGCGTGGGGGCCATAGAGCGCACGCTCACCGTCCGTGAGAATGACATCAAATCCCTGCAGCACCGTATCGGTGAAGACGGAATCCAGAAATTCTTGGATGCGGACGACGCTGGCGATGAGGCCGTCGAAGCGACTTTCGACAAACAGGGGAACGCAGATAATGAAACCCGATGCACCGTGGTCGAGGGCGAAGGTGGGAGACAACATGGGGCGGCATTCGTCGCGGGCGCGTGTGAGGCTGGCACGCACGCGCTGGTCCGTGGTGAGGCTGCGCGACCAGGGGGCGGAAGCGGCGAAGGGGATGCCCCAGCGCGGTTCCAGTGCTGGCGGCGCCAGCCAAAGCACACCGAGCACGCCGGGGCGGTCGGCGATGTAGGAGGCGGCATCGGCCTCCCACAATTCGCGCGCCGTGCCCCCGCCCAACTCCCAGCGGTTCGCCATGCGCTGCATGTTGTCGACTTCCGCGCGCATCTGCGTGACGACATGCGTGCGGAAGGCGATGGCGGCCGTGGACAGCACGTGGTCCAGGTGTACGCGGTCGAAGGCGGTGAGGGCGCGCCAGGCGGCGAAGGTGAAGGTGGCAAGGCCAAGGCCGATGGAGATGGGAAGCCAGGGGGCGCGCCGCGCAGGGTTCAGGGGCGAGAGTGCCGCGGCGTGACTCATCAGGCCGAACCCGAGACACAGCAACCCGCTCGCCAGCAGCGGGGGGAGGCGGGCCAGGCTGTCGACCATGTTGTTTCCGCTGCTATCGACGATTTGCAGCAAGAGCGACACCATGGCCAAGGCGAGGGTCGTGGAGCCCAGCGCGGCGATGGTCGCGGGGCGCCAGGCGCGCCTGGCGGGGCGGCCGCAAAAGAGCAGTCCCAGCCCGCCGAGCGCGAAGGACAGCGCGGAGGGTGGCGAGAGAGACAGCAGGTGCAGCAGCCAGGAACTGCGGAGTGTTTCCTCTGGTAGCAGGGGCGCGATGCCGTGCAGAAACAAGATCAGGGAACCCAACCCGCCGAGGAGGGCGCCCCCTACAAAACTCCAGGCCGGTCGCAGATGCGCCAATGCCATGAGACTGAGGCCGCTTAGCAACAGTCCCAGCGATCCGAGCAGCGAGACGGGCTGCCAGATGGCGCTATCGACATGCAGGTCGGGATGGGCTGTGGCCAGGGCGGCCACACCGATACACAGACAAACGCCGCCGGCGATGCGAGTCAGTGCGGTTGGCGGTTGGCGGTTGCGGGGCTGTGTGTGCATGCGGCATGTCGCCTCGTCAATTGACGGGTGGCGGTGGTCCGGCGCTCAGCACATCGCGAACGCGGCGGGCCAGCGCTTCCGGCGTGAAGGGTTTGCAAATGAACGGCGCATCGGGGGCAATCAGGCCGCGCGCGACAACCGCATCACCCGGATAGGCCGACATGAACAGCACATGTAACGTGGGCTGAATGCCGCGCAACCCTTCGGCCAATTCGGGTCCGGCGAGGTCTGGCAAGACGATGTCCGTGATCAACAAGGACACGGCGTGGCTATGCTGTTGCATCAGCGTGAGTGCCGCGCGGCCGTTGCCCGCGGTCAGCACGGTGTATCCCAGGCCTTGCAGGGATTTGCCGAGCATGGTCAGGATTTCCGGCTCATCTTCCACGAGCAGGAGGGTTTCCGAGCCGGCGGACGTCGCCTGCGGAGCGGCGGCGGATGCGCGGCTGGACATCCCCCGGTTGAGTCGCGGCAGTACGACCTTCATGGTCGTTCCATGCCCCGGTTCGCTATAAACCCAGACGTGTCCGTTGTGTTGCCGGATGATGCCATAGACGGTGGCGAGTCCCAGCCCTGTGCCTTCACCGAAGGGTTTGGTAGTGAAAAACGGATCAAAAATTTTCTGGGCGATATCATCCGTCATGCCCGCGCCCGTATCCGTGACCGCAATCTGGACATATTCCCCCGGCCGTAACGCGAAATGGCGCTGCGCCCAGGGCGCATCCAGCGTGATGTTGGAACAGGAGATCGTCAGGTTCCCGCCTTTGGGCATGGCGTCACGCGCATTCGCGGCGAGATTGAGGATGACCTGCTCGATCTGGCTTGGGTCAGCTTCGACCTGCCCGAGGTCCGGAGGCGACGTGAGGGTGAGAATCATGTCCGGCCGGAGGAGGCGGCGCAACGTGTCTTCTATCGCATGCAACAGTTCGCCGGCGTTGATCACGCGCAGTTGCATGACCTGCTTGCGACTGTAGGCGAGCAGTTGCCGGGTGAGCGTCACGGCGCGGTCGGCGGCGGTGGCGATGGCCTCGACGTCGTTGCGATGGACGGAGTCGTTGGGCAGTGTCTCCAGCATCATCCGTGCATAGCCCTGAATGACAGTCATCATGTTGTTGAAGTCGTGGGCGATGCCGCCCGCGAGCCGGCCCACGGACTCCATCCGTTGGGATTGCAGGAGCTGATCCTGCATATCGCGCAAGAGGACCTCGGTTTCCTTGCGTTCCCGGGCATAGCGGATGGCACGCGGGAGCAGGCGCTCATCCAGTTCGCTTTTCAATAGATAGTCCTGAGCGCCCTGGCGCAGGGCCTCGATGGCGGCAGACTCATCGTGCAGACCGGTGAGGACGATCACAGGTGTGCGGGGGGCGCGGGTGCAGACCCGCCGCAGCGTTTCCATGCCCTGGCTGTCGGGCAGGTTCAAATCGAGCAGCACGGCATCGGGCGGGGGGCCGTCCAGGCGGGCCAGTCCTTCCGTCAGCGTGCGCGCGCGCTCCAGCTCCACGGCGGTGGCGGAGCCGGCACGCAGGGCCTCCTGAAGAAGCCTTGCATCTCCATCATTGTCTTCGATGACGAGCACACGCAGGTGTGTCGAACTTTGGTTCATGGCATGCCGCCCACCGCGCG
>JAQCIA010000306.1 GCA_027620105.1 Verrucomicrobiota bacterium
GGGGGGGGGGAGGGGGATCGGGCTGGGCGTGGCGCGAGCGCTGGCGGCGGAAGGGTTTGATCTGGCCTTCAGCGGCGTACGGCCGGCGGAGCAGGTGCACGACTCCGTGGCGGTGCTGCGTCAGCACGGTGGCGAGGTGCTCTACTGCCAGGCGGACGTGGGGGATCGCGAGGCGCGGGTGCGGATGCTCGAGGCCATTCGCGCGCGCTATGGGAAACTGCATGTGCTCGTAAACAATGCGGGAATCGCGCCGCCGGCGCGGGCCGATATTCTCGATGCGGGCGAGGAAAGTTATGAGCAGGTCATGCGCACGAACCTGCAGGGGCCGTATTTCCTGACGCAGGCCGTGGCGCGCTGGATGGTGGCGGAGAAAAAAGCGGATCACGGCTTCCGGGGGGCAATCATCAACGTGTCGTCTGTGTCGGCGACGATGGCGTCGGTCAATCGGGGCGAATATTGCATTTCCAAGGCCGGCGTGAGCATGGCCACGCAACTGTGGGCCACGCGGTTGGGTGAGTTTGATATTCCGGTGTACGAGGTGCGGCCTGGCGTGACGCGGACGGACATGACGGCCGGTGTGACGGAGAAATACGACAAGCTCATCGCGAGCGGGTTGCTGGTGCAGGCGCGCTGGGGGCTGCCGGAGGACGTGGGCAAGGCTGTGTCGATGCTGGCGCGCGGCGATCTGCCCTATTCGACCGGGCAGGTGGTCATGGTCGATGGCGGGCTGACGCTACCGCGGCTGTGAGGCGAAGGCGGCGAGCGCGGAATCGGAGATGTCGCGCAGCGGCGCGGAGGGCGCAGGCGGGGCGGACAGGGTGACTCACGGATAAAGGTGAGCTATTTGAAACGTGCGTGGTGAGCCCAGAGTCCGAGGCCGGGGTTGGAGATGTAGAAGATGCTTTCGCCGTCCGGCGTGGTGTTGACGCCGTCTTCGAGCGATTCAGGATTGTAGCGCTGGCGCATGGTGTCCAGATCCGCGTAGGCGTAGTGCACGCTTTCGATTTCCTGGCGTGTGAGGTGACCGGGCAGTAGGTGATGCGGAAACGCCCCTCGGATGTGCCTTGGATGAGGTGCGCGGCTGCGCGGGTGTCATGAGCGGTGTGCGTGCTGGTGGCGGGGAGGATGTCCGTGAGGTGGTCGCCATCGTGTTCCCAGGCGAAGCGTGTGAGATCGCCGGGGTGGGCGTGAAAGCGCGTAAAATCCGGCGGTACGGCGATCACGCGTTGGCGCGGGCCGAGCTTGCGCAGGGCCGTGGTCAGCCCCTCGCGCAAGTTGTCGAGGGAAAGCGAGTCCGTTGGCGAGCCACGTTCAAAGAGCACTTTGGTGCGTCTGTGTCCGGTTTCCGTCCGCGGGTGGACGCGTATGGGGCGTTCATGCGATGCATGGACGGGAGCTTGTTTGCGGTCGTGGTCATGATTTGTAGCCGCGCCGGACGGGATAGGCGCCGACGATGCGCAACTTCATGCAGGTGCGACGGGCGGCGGCGATGGCGCGTTTGACATGTGGGGTGCTGGGCGCGCCGTCGATATCGACCATGAAGGCATACTCGCGCGGGCTGCCGCGGATGGGTCGGGAGATGATGCGGGAGAGGTTCACCGATTCGGTGCGAAAGGTTTCCAGGAAGGTGCAGAGCGCGCCGGGGCGGTTGGGCAGCCGGGCGGCAAGGGTTGACTTGAACCGGCGGTCATCGCCCTCGGGGGCTGCGCCGATGGTGAGAAATGCGGTGATGTTGGGGATGTCGGCCTGCACGGGGAAGGCGAGCACCTTGAGGGCATAGATGCTGGCCAACCGCCGGCTGCCCAACGCCGCGGCGTCCGGTTCATCCGCTGCCTGACGTGCGGCGGCGGCCGTGCTTGAGACGACCTGCCTTGTGACCCCGGGTAGATGTTTTAGAATCCATGCCGAACTATGATCGAGCGGGGCAAAGTGTGAGTAAAGCGTGCGGATGGCCTTGCGCTTGCGTCCCAGCAGGGCGAGCCGCACCTCCAGTGAGAGTTCCTCGGCGATGGTCACGGGCGGCGCCCCGGCAAGCAGGATGTCGACCGTTTCGTGAATGGAGCCACCGGAAGAATTTTCGATGGGGATGATGCCGCGGCGACCAGCGCGTGCGGCGACATATTTGCAGACATCCAGAATAGTCGGCAACGGGATGAAACGCGCCTCGCGGCCGAATCGTTTTTCGGCGACCAAGTGGGAGTAGGTGCCGGCGGGGCCCAGAAAAGCCACGGTGATGGATGATCGGCTCGTGCTCATGCGAGGACTGCTGTACGCACATGCGTGGGTTGTGACATGAATTCGCTCCGTTTACGCGACGCTCTCTGCTATGCAACAGGTTAGCACCAGGAGGGACCGGGTTAACAGCAGATTTCTGGAAACGCGATGAGTGAAGCGTATGTGAGCATCGAAAAGCGCGCGGCTTTGGAATTGCGCATGGCGCAACTGGGGGTTCGCGAAGCCGATCTGGTGGAAAAGTTCATTCTGGGGTCCGGCAGTGGCGGACAGAAGATCAACAAGACCTCCTCTTGCGTCTTTCTCAAGCACTCGCCCACTGGCATTGCGATCAAGTGCCAGCAATCACGCGCGCGGGATCTGAATCGTTTTCTCGCGCGGCGGGAACTGTGCGAGCGGATCGCGGCACGTGTGGAAGGTGCGCGCAGCCAGCGGCAACAGGATGCGGAAAAGATCCGGCGTCAGAAACGCCGCCGATCCCGTCGGCAGAAAGAACGCATGTTGCAGGACAAGAAACACCAATCCACGAAGAAGCAATTACGTGGCGGGGTGAGCATGGGCATCGTCCTGGCGTTGTTGCTGGCGGGTGGCGCGACGGCGGCGGAGGAAGAGGTCAACGTCCAACGTCCAACGTCCAACGTTCAACTTGCAGAGGGAGGCATAGAGACTGCTGGCCGTCCTGAAACGATTCCGAACTTGGAAGTTAAACGTTCAACGTTGCACGTTTCTGCCGCTGCTCCCGCCTCGGCTCCCGCTGCGCCGCCGATGTCCATTATTCAGGCCATCGTGCTGGGCATGGTGGAGGGGGTGACGGAGTATCTGCCGGTGAGTTCGACCGGGCATTTGTTGCTGGCGCAGCGGTTGATGGGGATGGGGAGCGGGGAAGGGGGCGCAGCGAGCCAGGCGGCCAATGCCTATACGATTTGCATTCAGGCCGGCGCGATACTGGCCGTGTTGGGAATCTATTTCGGACGCGTGCGTGGCATTGTGCT
>JAQCIA010000307.1 GCA_027620105.1 Verrucomicrobiota bacterium
GTTCTTTGTCGCGAGCTTTGTCGAAAAAGGAATCAAACGGAGAAAAGAATCGACAAAGCTCGCGACAAAGCTTAGGGAATTCGCTTCTTTGAGGTCCGGAAACCTTCAGGCTCCGGATAGTCGTCCTCAGTGAGCGCAGCGAACGGTCCGCATCCTCGAACGGACAGAGAGGCGAATCGACGACGAGGACGATCGGCAAATGGAGGCCAGCAGATGTGGTGGCCAAAGTGGTTGCAGGAAATCGTGATCGGCGGCATCATCATCGCGGTGGTGCTGGCCCGCTGGCGCCACCGGCGGATGGCACAGCGGGTTGCCGATTGCCGATTGCAGATTGCGAAGGCCTGCGGCATATTGTCTGGAAGCATAGTCGGGTTGCGCGACTTCGGCCACAGATGAGGACATTGAATATGGATATTCTTGGCATGTGCAGGCAGGTGCGCGGGCGGATCGCGGCTTCTTTCGGAAATGCTGGCGACCGACGGGGGCGAGTTCCTTCAGGGGGAGCCGCTTGCGCAGGAGCCCCATCGCGTGGGGCGCTTGGTCATGGGCGCTGGCCCGCGGCGGTCGCACTCTCGTTTGGGCTCTTGGCGGCATCGTGCGAACGCCTGCCGGACCCGGTCCCGCAGGCCCTGAGATCGCACACCGCGGAGCTTGAGGACATGTTCGGCACGGCGCAACCGCCTTCGACATATGTGTCACCCAGCGGGCCCCTCATCGTGGCGGAGCCGGAGGGTGAACCGGGGCTGGAGACTCCGGTTGGCTTGCTCGACATGCTCGTCTTCGGCGATGCGGACTCCGAGCAGGCCCACGCGGTCAAGGCCGAGAATAGTGAGTCGGTGGTTGGGGCGCTGGCGATACCCGCGCGGCAATTGCTTCCGCCGCAGAAGGCGGGTTGGGAGGGCGGGCATGTCGCCTTCGCGCTCGACGTCGATCCCGAGGTGCCGAACTACGTGACCGTGCGCCTCTGGGGCTCGGACACGAATGTCAATCGGCTGATGCTGTTCTGCGGGGGCCGGCAGGTTGGCTATCGCCATTTGGGCGACATCGATGTGCTGGACGCCGGCGGCACGACACCGTTTTTCAACGGACGCTTTTTCTACAACACCTTGCCGCTGCCCACGAACGTGACGTCAGGCAGGGTGCGGGTGAATCTGCAGATTCGCAGCAGCGGGCCCATCCAGGCATCCGGGACGGACTTTGCGCAGTACCAGAAACCCATGCAAGGGCCGACGCGCGGGCTTTATCGCATCTACACGCACACGGAAAGCTGCTTCGTGCCGCCGCCCGAAGAAAAGCAGGGCGAGGTGCCGCTCGCGCTGCCCACGCGCCAAGCGCCAGGGGCCGAGGTCATGGAGCAGCTCAAGGAGCGCGTGCGTAACGAGATTACCGCGCTGTTGGCCACCAACACGCCCCCAGACCCGCTGCAAATGCAGTTTCTGGCCAAGGCCTATTTCGTGGACTGGACGCCCGCAGCGAGGAACCCCAAAGTGCTGGAGACGGTCACCAAAGGCGCGGATGCGCTGTTTCTGGCCTATCAAAAGGATTCGCGGGTAATCGAGGTCAACCCGGAAACCGATCATGCCGGGTCGCTCAGCCTTGGCCCGGCGGCAAACGCCATACGGCTCCTCGCCGGCCCCTTGGACTCGTACCTTAAGCTGAGCATCCGTGATAACAGGAACGCGATCTTGTCACGGCGCGCCACGTGGTCGGAGATGTTGCGTGCCAGCCGGCGCTGGCACCGGTCGCACCGCAGCCGGTCCGCCGTCTCGGGGATGATCAACGATTGGTCGAGCTATGCGGCGAATGCGGCCGTGGAGGCCATCAATCCCGAGTTAGCCGAACCGGCCACGAACATGTTGCGCTATCTCCATGAATCCGTCGGCCTGCACCCGTGGCTGGGGAACGAGACGGAAAAGGGTCCCGAGAAGCCGCTGGGCGACAGCTACTTCGTCGTCTCGGCCAAAGGCCTCGGCAGGGATTTCGGCTTCACGGGGCACGACGGTGAGCTGCTGGACCGGGTCGTGCAGATGTACGACGTCACGCGCATGCCGGGCGAGACCGGCGATCTAAAGATCAAGGGGCAACTGCAACGCATCGCGGCCGCGAGGGCGATCTTCCGCTATCCCCTACCGGACGCCGAGGGCAACCGCGCCATGCGGATGGAGACGGTGATCGGCTGGAACGACACGCAGCATCCGGGCGATGTGTGCTACGCCCAAGCCTGGGATGGTTCGGCCCTGTCGGCCGCGGCCACGACTTTGGATGGGTATTTGCTTGGCTACGTTCAGCAGATGTTCGCCGACAACCAATTCTTCGCATCGCTCGCGGCACACATGCAGGACCCCGGATTCCGGACGACCGCCGGGCTTTTGGACGTGCCCGATCAATACGAGGCGATTCGCGCGCTGCCGCCCACCGGCCAGCGCCTGCCCATGTCGGTCGGCAAGGGGGGGGATTTCGTGTTCACAGACGAGCTGACCGGCGTGGTGGCAATCAAGCGCGGCGACGAGATCCTGTATGCGGCGCTGCATTGGCGCGCCCGGCAGGCGATCAATTTCCTGGGGCGCGTGCACTACATCACGCCGCGCTTTGACCGCGTTGCCGTGGTGCGGGTGGCCACGGAATTCGAACCCAGCGGACTAACCCACAAGCGCCCGGACTGGGTCAACCTGGGCTTTGGCGACGGGGGTCCGCGCTATCCCGGAATCCTGCATTCGCTGCATGCCGGCGAGGAGTTGCCGATCGCCAAGATTCCCGAGGGGGAGGCATTCCAGCCCGGCGACGAAAACGAATTCGCGGGCAAGGGGGAATTCTACTCCCTGCGCTACGGCAATTACCTGATCGGCATGAACTGCGGCACAAACAAAGCCTTCACCTTGCAAGTGCCCCGCGATGCCATCGGCGTGCGAGAACTGGTCGCAAACAGTTCCGCGGCGCCTGGCGGGACGGTGACGGTGCATCCGCAATCCACGCGCGTCCTGTGGTTCGATCGCTGAAGATCCGGGGACGAAGAGGAGCCCTCCGTCTGCTAGCCGTGCTCGATCCGCGTCCTCCTCTCTGTTCTTTTGAGGACGCGGACCGTTCGCTGCGCTCACTGAGGACGACTATCCGGAGCCTGAAGGTTTCCGGACTTTAAAGAAGCGAATTCCCTAAGCTTTGCCGCGAGCTTCGTCGATTCTTTTCTCCGTTTGATTCCTTTTTCGACAAAGCTC
>JAQCIA010000308.1 GCA_027620105.1 Verrucomicrobiota bacterium
GGCGTCTCGCCTACCGGGTGAAAATGGTTCCCCATCAAACAAAACGCATGCACCTGCCACCCGGTCTTCAAACACGTCTCCACCAACGTCGCCAAAACATCTCCTGGTCCTGCTCATTCCGAAAGATCGCCTCCTGTCGATCCCCGCGATTGATGACGTGATAGATTTCGCCCGCAAACTCGGGGACTCAAAGGGGGACTCAAAGGGTCAGACCGCGAAAATAGAAAATAGGGGTTGCGTTGGCAGGAGGAGTGGGGTGGTGAATGGTGCATGGCGCGGCCTCGGCGGATTCGGTTTGCGGGAGCGAAGGATCATGTGACCGTGCGGGGAAACGCACGGGAGGTGATCTTTCATGCGCCGGAGGACTATGCGCGGTTTCTGGAGCAGTTGGCCTCGGCGCTGGAACTGGATGGGGTGGTGCTGTACACGTATGCGCTGATGGCGAATCACGCGCATCTGGTGGTGGAAACACCCTTGGGGAACATCTCGCGGTTCATGCAGCGGCTGAACACGGCCTACGGGATGTATCGGCGATACAAGCGGCGGCGCCCCGGGCACTGTTTTCAAGCGCGCTTTGGGGCGAAGCTGGTATCCGGGGATCTGTATATCCTGCGCGTGACGCGGTATGTGCATCTGAATCCGGTGAAGGTGAAGGCTCTGGCGCGGCTGAGTGGGGCGGAAAAAGTGGCGCATTTGAACGCCTACCCAGGGAGCAGTTATGGGGCTTATGTCGGAACGGCGACCCCACCAGTTCCGGTGGATCTGCGCTGGTTGCTGCTGATGGGGAGAAAGACGGAGCGGGCGCGGCGGGTGGCCTATCGTGCGTACGTCGAATCCCTGGTGGATGGGGAGGACGAGGCGCTGAAGGAAGCGACCCAGGCCAGTCGGTATGCGGTCGGCGATGCCGAGTTCCGGGAGGCGATCGAGGGGGAACTGCGCGACGTGCGAGTCGAGCAAGCCGTGGCGGGCGATATCTTGTGGCCGGTGGGGCACAGGCCGCCCGTGAAGGCGGTGCTCGCGCTGGTTGCGGAAGCGTTCGGCATGTCCGTGGAGGCGTTGCGTGGGCATGGCCGCCGCGTGGGTGTCGCCAAGCAGGTGGCGGCGAAGAACATGAAGAAGACCCGGCGGCTTACTTCCGTCGCTTGCCCGCCCGCTTCGTCACCTTGTTCGCCTTCGGGGCCTTCTTGCCCATAGGCTCCTTGGGCATCTCCGCCAGCCTTGCCTTGGCTTCCCTTGCCCCAATGCCCCTCACCGCAAATACCTTGGCCTTGGTGCCGCCACGGAATGTCAGCATGCCCTTCTTGGATTCCCACTGGTAGACACTGATGCTGCTGACACCAACCAGTCTGGCGAAGTCTGCCTGTGATAACCCCAGCCTCTTCCTGAGGCTCCTGATGCCTTTGCCACTGATCCACCCACGCTTGTCAGGTGATTCAGTTGAGCCTGGCTGGGAGACCTCCAGCTTGGCCAGGCGTGACATGAGCTGCCCATTGGTTTTCTCCAGTGAGGCCACTCGTCGTTTGAGGTCAGCCACGAAGGAACGAAGTTTGCCAGAGGGCTTCTTCACCGGAGCGACCAGTGACTTGGCTTCCTTGCGGGCGATGCGGGCGATTTCCTGTCTGAGTGGGGCGACGAAGTTTGGCATACGGCTCCTTGGTTGTGTGGCAGTCCAGGATCAGAATAGCGCGTGGTGGGCCGATGTACAGCCCATTACCGCGCCCGGCTGTTCAACTGCTGTCCATCCGCGTCTTGATCGTATGGCACGAGTCGCACAGCGTGGCGAAGTTGGCCATCAGTTGTCGCCGCCGTTCATCAGCTCCCGCCGGTGGGCTTATGATCACGCCTGCCTCTGCCCGGCGACACGATTGACGTGTGCCTGACGACAAGCTCTGCTAGACTCCGCTGTATATGAAATCCGTATTCAGGTGGTTCGTGCTCGCCCTTGCCGTCTGGGCAGCCGCGGCTGTCGTGCCGGGCATTAGCTACGACGACAAACAGAGCCTGCTAATCGCCGCGCTGGTGCTCGGCGTGCTGAACACCTTTGTCAAGCCGGTGCTCAAGGTCCTGGCGCTGCCGTTAATCGTGCTGACACTTGGCCTATTCCTGCTCGTGGTCAACGCGCTGGTCCTGCTGGCGACGGCTTGGTTGGTGCCGGGCTTTCACGTTGCCGGCTTCTGGCCGGCGGTGGGGGGTAGCCTGGTGGTCAGCATCGTCAGTTTCTTCCTCGGGGCCGGCAACGGGCGGGGGAAGATCGTAGTCGGTCGGGTCGAGGCCGGCAGTCAATTCGTGCGTCGACCACCGCTTGGCAAGGGCGACATCATCGACGTTTAGCAGGCTGTGCTGCGCCAAAGCCGCCGCCACCGGTCACCGTGGTACCGTAGGCTGCCGCGTCCGTGTCATCTGCAAGCAAATGAAAATGTTGTTCTGCCGTCGTCAGCGTTGCCCAACGGCTACGGATATCCGGTGAGGTCCATGGCTTGCCCTGCTCCAACGTGACACGTGGGGTAACTTGTCGAGGGCATCCTGCTCCACCGGGGCTTATGGGAGCAGGGCGCTTGGTCGTATTTCTTACCATCGCCACCCCAGCTTTGATGCCTTCTCCCCATAAAAGCGCTCATTCAGGCCGGTCACAACGGGTGCGTGCCCATGCCGTCTGAAAAGCGATTGCTTATCACTCGCTCAGGCCCCTCGCACCCTGGTTCCGCCCCCTCTCCAGCTGCACAATCAAATCCGCGCGCAGTTTGTGGAGATTGAGCTCGTCCAGGGTGCCGAACGCGTAATCCCAGGTTCCTTGCCCATATTTGGCGTTCAGGGCGTCGCGCACGCGGCTGCGGTTCATGCCCGGGCTCGCGGCCCAGAGGTTCAGCAGCTCGACAATCTGCTGGGCCTGGCGCAGTTGTTTGACGCGTTGGCTGATGAGCGGCCCGGCATAGAGGCCGAAACCCGGCACATTCTGGCCGGAGTAGATCACGCAGGGGTCGTCATCGTTGGCGGTCGTCCAACTCGTGTTGTAGCTGTTCCAGTAGGGCAGGCCGCCGTTGAATCCCTGGCACCACTTTTGCAGAAAGACCTGCGCATTGGCGACACCGCTGCCCGACACGGGCGCGCCCAGCCCGTACCAGATCCAGTCCTCGGGCTTGTCAGCGTCGAGCAGGAACGCGCGGTACTTCCGATTGG
>JAQCIA010000309.1 GCA_027620105.1 Verrucomicrobiota bacterium
TAATCGGGATGGCGAACCGGTCATTACGTTCGACTATAAATGGCTGCGCGAAGTGGGCCAGACCGGCTACACAGGGTACCATTTTGACAACGTCTATATGAGTCGCGGCTCGCAGCGCCTGCTGACCTGCTGGACCCCGTTCGGCGACATTCCCATCAGCCAGGGAACGTTGGCGGTCTGCGCCGGTTCCAATCATCTGCCGGGGTTTGCGAAAGTGCGCGACACCTATGGAAAAATGGACGTGGATCGCGATCACGTCGATGGTTGGTTCTCAAACGACCCGCTCGAAATCACCAAGAAATTCGGCGGCCAATGGGTGACCGCGGACATGCGCGCCGGTGACGTGATCATCATCACCATGTTTACGCTGCATGGTTCGACGAACAACACCACGAATCGCTGGCGGCTGAGTTGCGACACGCGTTTCCAACCGGCGGCTGACCCGGTGGATGAACGCTGGGTGGGGCCAAAACCCAAGGCGCATTACGCCTGGCACACGGGCAAGATCAAGCAGATGGCCGAAGCCCGCGCCGAGTGGGGTGTGTGAGGATTGTATCGGAGTGCGGAAGTGCCGAAACAGCTCCGAACTCTGAAACGCCGACACTCCGCTACACCGATACGCCGCTTCAGCCCCGTTCCGCCACGATGCGGTTCAGGCCGTCCAGGTAGGCTTTGGCGCTGGCTTCGATGATGTCGGTTGAAGCGCCACGGCCCGTGACGGCGGATCCCTTCTTTGGCTCCAGTCGCACGGTGACCTCGCCCATGGCTTCGGTGCCGGCGGAGATCGCGCGGATGTCATAGCCCGTCAGCTTCACCGTGATGCCGGTGGCCAGCGAGATGGCACTGTAGGCCGCATCGATGGGACCGTCACCACAGGCGGCCTGCTGGTGCACCTTTTCGCCCTGGCGGATGCGCACGGTCGCGGTGGGAATCGTGCCGGTCCCGCCCATGGTTTGCAGGCTTTCCAGGCGAAAGGTTTCCGGCACCGGGTGGATTTCGTCGCGCATGATCGCGGTCAGATCTTCATCAAAGACCTCGCGCTTCTTATCGGCGACGATCAGGAAGCGCTGGTAGACGCGGTCCAGTTCGCTGTCGGTCAGGCGGTGGCCCAATTTCTCCAGGCGGTGTTTCAGCCCGTGATGGCCGGTACGGGCGGTCAGCACCACGCGGCTTTCGCCCATCCCCACATCGTCGGGGCTCATGATCTCGTAAGTCGCGCGCTGCTTCAGCACCCCATCCACATGGATGCCGGAACTGTGCGCGAAGGCGTTGCTGCCGATGATGGCCTTGTTCGGCGGCACGCTCATGTGCATGGCTTCCGCCACCATGCGGCTGGTGCGGTAGAATTCCTTCGCGTTGATGCGCGTGTCGACGTTGAAGACATCCCGGCGCGTGCGCAGCGCCATCACGACTTCTTCGATGGCGGCGTTGCCGGCGCGTTCGCCGATGCCGTTGATGGTGCCTTCCACTTGCCGGGCGCCGTTCAGCACCGCGGCCAGTGAGTTGGCCACGGCCATGCCCAGGTCGTTGTGACAATGCGCGCTCAGGGTGACCTTGTCGGCACCCGGCACCTTTGTCCGAATCTCGCGGATCAGGGCGCCGTACTGTTCGGGCACCGCGTATCCCGTGGTGTCCGGAATGTTCAGCACGATTGCGCCGGCTTCAATCACCCCTTGCAGGACTTCAAAAAGGAAGGCGCGATCGGCCCGGCCGGAATCCTCCGCATAGAATTCCACGTCCGGTGTGAAACCCTTGGCGTGACGGACCGCGGCGACTGCCATCTTCAGCAGGCGGGCCTTTTTTTCGGCCATGGTCTTGCCGTACTTGGCATCGCCGAATTTGCCCATGACATGAATATCCGAGACTCCCAGCCCGGTGTGGATGCGCGTGCGTTTCCCCGCTTTCAGTGCGGCACCACAGCGATCAATGTCCGCCAGCACGGCGCGGCTCAGCGCGCAGATCACCGGCCCGTCAATTTCGCTGCACAGCGCGTGCACGGCTTCAAAATCCTGAGGTGAGGACTGGGGGAAGCCTGCCTCGATGATGTCCACGTTCAGGCGCGCCAGCTGGTGGGCGATGTCCAGTTTTTCGCGCACATCCAGTCGGCTACCGGCGGCTTGTTCGCCATCGCGCAGCGACGTATCAAAAATGTCAACCCGATCCTGCATATTTGCAACTCCTCGTTCCGGTCATCGCTCCTGTGCCCGTCCGCTCCGATTGCTGCTGCTGTTCCGGACGTTGGCGATTCATGGGCATAAAAAAACCGCGGCCCGGGGTTGGTGCGGGCAGCGGATGCGCCTGTGTCCTTCTGGGAATTCCTAGAGGACGCGCCCGCTGCCCTTGCGAAGGCGAAGCGTAAGGCTTGTTCGCAAGCGGCGCGCTGCATGGCTACCGGCGGTGTGTGGCGTCTTCATGAAATCGTTTAACTTCCTACGTTGCCTACCATATATTCAGGGGACGGCTCATACAAGCGTATTTTGGGCGGGCGAGTTGCGCCACGAAATGTTACCGACGCGGGAGGGGGCGGATGAGTGGTTGCGCCATAATGGATGTTACCGAAGCAAAGGGGACATTCACGTATGGTCAACCAGTCGAAGCGCGAGTATTAGGCACGGATCAAGGATCGGTATCGGCATGCCGCGTGCGTCGGCCGAGTCAGGCCTGTGCGGCGGGGGCGCTGTTGGTGAAGCGCTGAATCTCCGCGAGGCGTGCAGGCAGGTCCACCGGCTTCGTTTGGAAGGAGTCGCACCCGGCGTCCAGTGCGCGCTGGCGATCGGCGGCCATGACGTGGCCGGTCAGCGCGATAATGGGGATCGTTCGGGTGGCGGGATCCTGTTTCAGCATGTAGGTGGCAGTCCAGCCGTCGATAACGGGCAAGCCCATGTCCATCAGGACCACTTCGGGTGGTGACGCACGCACGCTGTCGATGGCCTCCTGCCCATTCGTGGCCAGGGAGATGTGATGCCCGTGCCGTTTCAGGCGCCGACGAAGCAGGTCCCGGTTCATCTCGTTGTCTTCGACAAGCAGGATGTTCGCCATCGGATGTCTCCGCCTGCGATCCGTTTACCCTGTGGCCGTATAGTGCGCGCGGCTGCGCCGGTCACGACCAAACGCTTAAAATGGCCCACTAGCATCGAATGGCACTTACTTAAGCCTGGTTTGGCATGGG
>JAQCIA010000310.1 GCA_027620105.1 Verrucomicrobiota bacterium
CGTGGAGATCTACACCAACGGCCCCAGCATCACGACCCAGACCGTGTTGACCACCACCGGGATCGTCCTGGACTGGGATAGCATCCCGAACCGCATTTATGACGTGTATGGCCGCGGCGGCATGACCGGAAAATTCAGCACGTTGCAGGGCGGGCTGCCAGCTTCGCCACCGCTGAACACCTACACCAGCGCCATCGGCACCAACCGAATCTACTACTATCGCATCGGCGTGCAGGAACCGGTTTACCCGTAAACCGTGCGCGATCCAATAAACGAATCGTACCAACCCGGATGCACCACCAGGCGGCGCGACTACGCGCATCTGACACCGTAGTCAGTCGCCGCACCCGGCACGGCCATCGTTATAAAAGGGTTCCCAAATGGTGTTGGCGGTCGGACTGCTATGGTTTTTCGGTGCGAGCACCCAGTCGCCCGTTGTAGGCCAAGCCGCCAGATTCCTGATAGGCCCTGAGCACATCCGCGGCTTCTTCCCGGCGCACATCTTGAACCACGTCGATGCCACGGCGGGTCAGCCCGGTCACCCAACTCGCGGCGCGTTCGCCTTCATCGAAACCATGGCGCTCCGCATCCTCTCGGCGTGCGCCGCAGACAAGCCGGCGCACACCGGACCAGGGAATGGCACCCAGACACATGGCGCAAGGCTCAGTTGACGTCACCAATTCGCAGGCCGACAGCCCTTCACCGCCGAGATCGAAGGTTTTCGCGATCTGCTGCGCCACCATGATGGCGACCATCTCCGCGTGCGCCACCGAACACATTGCCGGCACCACGCAATTGACGCCCGGGGCCAACAGTTCGCCGCTGTCGCGCAGAAAGATCGCCGCGGCGAAGGGACCGCCCGTGCCCTCGGCCACGTTGCGCCGCGCCAGGCGGATCACAAACTCCATCCGCGCCTCCACAGAATGCAACACCACGCCGCCGTGCGGCACACTGGTGTCGATCCAGTCCGGCAGCTTCAGTTGCACCGTTGGAAAGCGCCCCATGTTGAACCTCCTGCCTGCACGAACTGTCAAAGGTCACTGCCGGAATGTCAAGCACGGCACACCGCTTGCGGCGGCGCCGCCCCCCATCACGGGGTCAGATTCGAGCGTCGACACAGCGCCTCATAGACCTTGTCGTCCACCGCGAAACGAACGCGCAACATCATCAACGACTCCGCCCCGAGCACATGCACCGGCGTGCCCTTCTTCAGCACGGTCACGAGATTGGTCGTGCGCAGTGAATACACGGCCAGCGGATGGGACAGCACAAGGTCGCGCGCGGGCGTGTTCGTCCAGGCGCTGCGGTCCAAGGTTGGCGTGCGCGACTCACCTGTCCGCGCCGGATACGTGGCACCGAAGCGGCTGCGCCCTCCGGCATCGGACTTGAGCCCCCACGCACCGGCCTTCCGGTCGCGTGCGCGGCGTTCCGCAGCCTCCAGGCGCTTGCGATAGCGATTCAGCGACAAGCCGTCCGGTTGATCCACCATGCGCCCGTAAATACGCGCCAGCCCCGCTTCGACGAGCGCTTCGGCCAGGTCCATGTCCCCCACTTCGACGAATGCGAAGTAGCGTGGGCGATCACTGTTGCCTCGCGCATCCTCCATCTGCGTCGTCACCCTATAGCCGTTCTTCAAAAAATCGGCCGTGAAAGCGGTCGCCTCTTTCGCCAGCTTTTGGATGCGCTCCGGCGGCACTTTCCAATAGGCCGCCTGCTCGTCAATGCGTTCTTCCAGGAACGTGTCGCTTTCCGGCGTATCGACAAAGTAGAGCCGGTAAATGTGGTGCCGCCGACCGCGCTTGGTGTGAAAACTGTCACCATCATTGGCTGGATTGGCAATTACCTGGCAGTCGGTATAGGTCCGCCATTTGGCCTCAGCGCTCCCCGTCGCCACCCAACCGGCGACCAGAAGCAGCAGCACGCCTCGCGCGTTTCGGTATGCCCTTGTACCCATCACAGCGGGAGCCGTTGCCGCTTTCCCTTCACACCCGGAAGATAGCGCCGAGTTTGCGTCCTAGCAACACACTGCTGCCGATAATGGTGATGGCCAGAAACAGCATCGCCCAGACGCCAAGCGCCGCCGCCACATATTTGCCGGTGCCAATCAGCTGAAACAGCTCATATATGGTCTTGGTGATGGGATAGAAATCCGCGCGCTGTGCCAGCATCAGGCTATCGGAGACCTCTAGCATGCTGAAGGCAAATGCCAGCAGTGCGCCGGCAATCAGGTTGGCCATGATCAGCGGCAGCGTGATACGGCGGGCCACCGTGAAGGGCGCGGCCCCGAGATTCGCAGCCGACTCTTCCAGCGCCACGGATGTCTGCTGCAGCCCGGCCACGGCGGCCCGCACCACATATGGCAGGCGGCGCATCGCATAGGCGACCACCAGGAACAACGTGGGATTCACGCGCACATCGAGCAACTGCTGCACCGCCCCGTGCTCCTTCACCCAGTCCAGATTGCTCAGCAACGAACTCAACGCAAGGTAGCCAAACGCCATCACCAGCCCTGGCACCGCCAGTGGCACCATGGCCAGCGCGTCCAGTGCCCCGCGCCAGCGCAGATCGGACCGCACCACCACGAACGCGATGGCGATGCCGAGCGCGACATCCACCACCACCGCCATGGAAGAGAACAGCAAACTGTTTCGGATGCTGCTCACCGTCATGCCGTGCCCAAGCGCTTCCGCATAATTATGCGTCGTCCAGGTCTCCGGCAGCACGCTCCGATACCAGCTGCCCGGCGCGCTGACACTGGTCAGAATCACACCCAGATGCGGCAGCAGCGCGACCGCGCAGACCACAACAAACGGCAGCGCCACCAGCCAGGCCTGTGCGCCCGTCACACGCCGCGCGGAAAAACCCGTGGCGGCCTTGCTCTGCATGGCGTAGGCCTGCCGACCGAAAAGCAGCTTGGTGACGGTGTAGAGCGCGATGCTGCAAACCAGCATCACGCACACGAGCGCGTAGGGAAAGGGATTCGTTCCGATCTCCTTGAGCGCGTCATACACCTGCACGGGCGCGCAGCGCACGTAGTTCATGATCAAGGGTGTGCCGAGTTCCGTAAAACTCCAGATGAACACAATCGTGCCGCCGGCAAAAAGCCCCGGCATGATCAACGGCAGCGTGATGCGAAAGAATTTTCGGAATCCGGAACAGCCGAGATT
>JAQCIA010000311.1 GCA_027620105.1 Verrucomicrobiota bacterium
CAGGCATCAGACTAAGGACCTCAGTGGACTCGGCTTCCTCTACAAGCACGTGCTGCGAAATGATTTGGGCGACCTGGGCGAGGTCGTCCGGGCCAAGCGGCCCAAACGACTGCCGGTCGTTCTGAGCGCGGCCGAGGTCGAACGCCTGCTTGTCCATTTCAGCGGAGTCCGCCAACTGATGGTGCTCCTGCTTTACGGCACAGGGATGCGCATCATTGAGTTGCTGCGACTGCGGGTCAAGGATGTCGACTTCGAGAACAACACCATCATCGTGCGCGACGGCAAGGGCGAGAAGGACCGCGCCGTCCCCCTGCCGCGTAGCACCGCGCAACGGCTGCGCGACCAGATTGAGCGGGTCCGCCAGCTGCACCAGCAGGATTTGCGCGACGGGTTTGGAACGGTCCATCTGCCGTATGCCTTGGAGCGGAAGTATCCCAACACCAACAAAGCGTTTCACTGGCAGTATGTCTTTCCCTCGCCGACAATGTCGGTGGACCCGCGCTCAGGACGCAAGCAGCGGCACCATGTGTTCGAGAGCGTCCTGCAGGAGTCCATTCGGAACGCTGTCGTCAAATCTGGCATCAACAAGGATGTTCACGCGCACACGTTCCGGCACTCTTTTGCCACGAATCTCCTGGTGTCCGGCGCCGACATCCGCACCGTGCAGGAGTTGCTGGGCCACAATGATATCCGCACAACGCAGATCTATACCCACGTGGTCAAGAGCGGCCCCAACGGCGTGATCAGTCCCGCGGACCGCCTCGCCATCCCATCGCCACCGACGCCCCCTCCGCCACCGGAGCCAGTCGCGGTTCGCGAAGGCGAGGCGGCGCGGACCGCCACGCCGGGCCCGTCGACACCCGCTATCGAAGCCCCGCAGCCGAAATGTGACGTATCGGACCTGCCGACGACAAAGAAGCCGCGGTGGCCATGGCGGGAGGGACTGCGTCGCGTCGCCTGCGCACTGATCGCGCTGCTCGGCGTGAAACTGCTACGGGGCCATAACGCATGAAATGCTTTGGAAGAAATCGTCATCGTCGGGCACCGTCGGTCCGCCAGCCATGGGGCCGTTACCAGGAACCGTGCCCGACCGCCTTGCGACCCAAACCGCGCCTGGCGCCCGACGTTCTGCGCAACGCGCCCTGGCCGTGCTTTTGGGATCACGTCCAAAGCCAGTTGCGTGGGACCGGCCTGCAGACCGGCACCCGGCGCGTCTATCGCCAGGTCCTGCGGACGTTTCGGGCGCATCTGGATGCCACGGAGCCCGGCGGGGAACCCAGCCGGCCCGCATCCGCCACGCCGGAGCGGACGCGCGCGTTCTTTCACCAGATGGCGGAGCGCGAGCGCTCCTGGTCCTCCATCGCCACGCACATCGGCGTGTTGCGCACGATCTTCGACAAGCTGGGCGGTCTCGCGCTTACGACCGACATGCGGACGCCTAAGCGCCCTCAACGCCTCTACGACGTGCTCTCCCCGGCGGAAGCCGGGCAACTTCAGCGGGCCGCCGGCTCCACCCGCGACCGGTTGATGATCGGCCTGATGGTCGGCGGTGGATTGAAAGTGGGGGAAGTCTGCGCTCTGCGCGTGGCGGATGTGGATCAGGCACGCGGCATCCTCACGGTACGCTTTTCCGGCGAGACCCGGCGCAGGGAAGTGCCGCTGCCGGACAGCGCGCGCGTCCTGCTCGCCAGCGAGACGCTCTTCCGGCAGCCGGCGGACTTTCTCTTTGCCGGCGCCAAGCCAGGTGGCGCGCTCTCCGTGCGCACCGTGGAGCGCGTCGTACAGCGGGCGGCTCGCAAGGCCGGTTTGATCAAGGTCGTCACGCCCATGAGTCTACGTCACAGTTTCGCCGTGCAGAGCCTGCGCGACGGCATGGCGGAGCGGGAACTCCAGGAAACGCTCGGACACCAGTGGATCGACACGACCCTGGCCTATCGCCGCTACATCGTGCCCTCTCACGTCATCAGCCCCGCCGACCGGTTGTCCCCCGACGTCCTGGAGCGGCGGAGCGTCAGCACCCCAGCCACCGCCCGGCAGGAACTGGCTCGCGGACCCTGACCGCGGCCGCGCCGCCGCCACTTCCGGTAGCCTCTCGCACATCGCCGGAGCGATCTGCCTCGCAGCAGCCGAAACACCTCGCTTGCCCAACGTCTACCCCGCTTTTCAATTGCGGAAGCTGTTCGCCTGGCGTATTCTCACCCCAAAATAAGCGACGGCTGTTCCTCCGATGCGCTTTCCCGCACCAAGATGACCCGCCAACGCTCGCGCGAAGTCACGGAAGAAGTATTCGCGACAGGTATGTCTATAGGACGACGTTGGCCGAAAGAGATGATGACAAAAGAACAGTTCGTTGACGCAATCAAGCAGGTGGTCCACGACTCCACCGTGTCGGGAACCGAGCAACTCCTCCGGCATCCTCCGGGCAGAAAGCCGGACGCCAAGCTCGTGCGGCTGTCCGAGTGGTTCAATTCCCTCCCCGATAAACATAAGCAAAACGTGATCGACCTGGTCACTCTGGCGAGTGACCAATCCGTGTTTGGTTTCCTCTGCGTTCTCGACGGTGTCCGCCAAATTGAAAATGAAGCGGACAAAGGGAAGTTGAAGCTGCAATTTGAGAAGAACGGATCTACAGTCGTCTTGAATGACGACTCCGGAGCATTTCTCCACGACTTGTTCAAGCAAACAGACGGATAGGAGGACGGCCATCGCGTCGCTCCCTATTCGCAACCCGCGGCGGGTTGCTCAAGGGAGAACGCGGGCGTTGTGCCCGGAAGGAGAGCATGAGGAAGCGGGAACAGAGGGAAGGCCAGAAGCCTGCCGCATACTGCCACTTCTGCGGTGCACGTCCTGGGCAGGTCAGCGAACGGACGGAGAAAATCGCGACGGCGATCTACGTCTGTGAGAAATGCCCTGCAAACTACTGCGATCAGTGCTCTGCGCCCCTTGACAGTCCCGAATTCGCCAAATGTCTCAGGTGTGGCTCAAAGATGCCGCGGGTGGCACAACAACCGCCTGCATGATATTCTCGCTTCGCTCGAAATCATGAGGCGGAGCGTTCGACAAGAGATGAAAACGATGATTGCCATATTGGTTGCCGCTTTCATGGCCGGGTGCGCATCAGACACGGTCTGCACCCTCGGGCCATT
>JAQCIA010000312.1 GCA_027620105.1 Verrucomicrobiota bacterium
GGACAGGCTCTAAGTAAGCGCCATTCTGTTATGCCCCCTTTGCATGGTTCAGGACTTCTCGCATCCATGGAATCGAATCTGAAGCGCCGGGCCGCGTCACGGAAATGGCCGCGGCGCGGCAGCCAAGCGCCAAGGCCTTGACCGGCTCGCCGGTACGCATGAATTCAGCGAGGAAGTATCCGATGAACGTATCCCCCGCCGCAGTCGTATCGATGGCCTTCACCGCCAAACCCGGTTGGCGCAGAATCCCGGCCGCGTCCATGAATACCGCGCCCTCCCGCCCCAAAGTCAGGACTGTGGCGGCATGCGGAAATGAAGCCAACATGGCGGCGCGCACAAGCGCTGGCGTACTCTGGCCTGTCAAATCTTCGGCCTCGGTCTCGTTGAGCATGAAGATATCCACATCCTGCAACGGGTAGTCACGGACCGCCGGGGACATCGGCGCCGGATTGAACACCACTTTCACCCCTCTGCGCTGCCCCTCTTGGATGGCTTCCGCCACCGCACTGGTCTCGTTCTGAACCAGCAGGAAGTCCCCCCGGGAGCAGGACGCCACGGCCCGCGCCACATCCTCCGCGGCTACCGCACCATTTGCTCCGCCGTGAAGCACAATCGCGTTCTCAGCCGTCCGGGCCACCTGAATGATGGCATGGCCCGTCGGCATGTCGGTAACCTTGATCTGCGCGATGTCGATGCCTTCGCGCTGCAATCTCTCGATCAGCCAGGCCGCGTCTCGGCCAACTGCCCCAACGTGCCGGGTCGGAGCGCCAGCCCGGGCAAGCGCAACGGACTGGTTGAATCCCTTGCCGCCCGCAAAGATGTCGTACCGTGTGCTGGCGATCGTCTCGCCAGGACGCACAAAGTGGTCAACCTCGTATACGTGGTCAATATTGACCGATCCAATATTCAGTATGTGCATTGCTATTCAGCCACCGTTCTCGCGCGGCTATCAGCCGTCGCGAGGAACGGCTTCCTCGGCCATCCCTTCCATGCACTGTCTCGCACGGATTCCCATCATCCAAACATCGGTAGATGTTTGCCCTTGGGGTGTACCCCCACGACTTGTGGTCCGATCCAATCGAAAGAAACGAGTTCGTCCCGGTCCTTGATGCTGCGCGGGGTGAATGTCTGTGTAAAACATGGTACGGGCCAGGAGATACGGAGGATTTCCCCTTTCTCCACCTGCCGGCACAGAACGTAGGCGTCCTCCGGGCCGCTCCACTCCACTGGACACACAACACCGTTGCGGCTCAGAACCACGCCTTCGCGAGTCGCCCACGCAGGAGGACGGAGAAGGAACCGTCCCGCTCTAAAGGGTGTGACCTCGTAGCCACCGTCCCCGGGATGCCAGGCGACCACACGGGCCGCGGGATGTTCTCGGCTGAAGGCAAGATTTACACGGACTTCGTCCCGTTCGTCCTGAACGGACCAGCGCCAGGCTTCCCACACCGCGCGCAGTCCCTCGGGTGGGCAGCATCCCATCATGTGGATGCCGTTGTTGGCCATGCCAGGCGCACCCAGTGCGGGATTCCCCGGGAAACTGACCCAGTCGTCGAAGCTTGCCTGGCCCACGAAGCCGCCTTCGAGTCGCCGAAGTTCACGCAACGCTTGCTCGACTTCCAGGCCGGGGCGGTGTGAGTGAATGCGCCTGAACAAGTCGACGAAGGCGTCGGTAAGAAAGAACTGGGACCGCGCCAAGGTGTTGCGTACGGTGCGTTCGACGTGATCCCAATAGGACGGCGACACGCCTTGGGCAAGCCAGACGCCAAGGCTGATCATGTCGCCGACAGCGCATATCTCGGTGCGATGCTCCTGCTGCGGAATGTTCTCAGGGTACCAGCCGTGGTCGGTTCCGCAAGCGACCGTGAACTCATAGGCGTGCCGAGCCCAGTCGAGGTAACGCTTGTTGCCTGTTAGCGTTCCCAAATGCGCCACACCCCAGATTCCGTGTGTGTGCAGGTGAACGTGCCCGGTATAGGCGCCCGACTCCGGGTCTATCCTTTGTGAGCCCATGTCGGGCTGACTGCCCGCCAGGAAGCCTTCCGTAAATGCGCAGGCCAGTTCCAGCGCTTCTGGGTCGTCGCAGCCTTCGCCGTAATGGACCAGGGGTTCGACAATGAAGGGGTAGTTCCGCCCGTGCTGCTCACACCAGTTGGCCATCAGCCACTGGCCATCCCGCCAGGGCGCGATACCCATATACCAGGCCCGGTCGCCATCCCACTGCGCGAGGCGGCGCAGGGCCTCGAACACCTTCCGCGCCCGTCGCCGCGCCGCGGCGTCTCCATCGTGCCGGTAGATGTCGGTCAGCGTGACGAGGGCCTTGGCCGTGGTCCAGGTGCCGACATAGTACCCCTTTTCCGGCCGTCCGGTGTAGGCCGACGGATTGATCCAGGCGAAGCCGTCATCGCGCAGATACCCCAGTACCCGCTCGCGAACGGCCCGCTCGACCGGGCACGCATCGGTTTCTCCGGCGATGAGGCGCATGTGCCGATACTGCCATTCCATCCGGCTGTCCGTATCGCCCAGCGAAATCGGGTCGTACCCGTACTCATTGGGACGCACCCACTCAGGATAGTGACACGGGATGCCAAGCGGGCCGAGCGCGAACTTGCACTCGTGGTGGCGCGCCGGTTCCGGGTTGCCGCGCAGGTAGTTCAATCCCGCCCGGGCCATGGCAATCAGATCCAGGGGGTCGGGCAGCCCCTTTTCTCTTGCCGCACGCTCGTCAGAAACCGTCAGACTTCCACGGAAATGCATTCCAAGACATCGGGCCGCATCGCGCTTAGACATAGCGTGTTTCCTCTTCTCTGTGCCGAACTTCACCGCTGAGCCGCTGGTGGGACGACAGTAGGCTCGAGCGGCTGGGTGGGAGCTTTGTTGAGTTCTTCTAGGAACCATTTATCTTCGAGGCTTTTAGCAAATCTCAGATCGCGATCGGTTGGAGCGGCCCCTTTCAACAGGAGGAGGGTGAATAGTTCTCTGTTTCGCAGATACATCGCGCCCTCAAGGCCCATGTAGCCGCCACAGCCTATGGGCCTGTTAATGTCTGCGCCCGCCTCTATCGCCTCTCCCGCGCGCGAGCGGCCATTGCAACACTCGTGAGGTGAAGATGGTCACGCGGCAAGGTACGTTCTTCGT
>JAQCIA010000313.1 GCA_027620105.1 Verrucomicrobiota bacterium
GCATTTCGTCCAATTTTCCCAGCAACGCGTGATACGCTTTCGCCGACCTTTCCGCCTTGCCCCACACCGGGCGCGCAGCTAAGGTGCCGTGCGCCTAACGCGCAGACGCACTGATACGCTTATGTCAAAATTGAAACTCTATCGCCCCCTGGCCATGTTCGACATCGAAGCCACGGGCACCAACCCCCAGACGGATCGCATCATCGACCTCGCCATCATTCTGGCTCAGCCCGACGGTAAACAGAAGACACACGAGTTCCGTTTGAATCCGGGCATCCCCATTCCCGCCGAAGCCACAGCCGTGCACGGGATCTATGACAAGGACGTCAGCGACTGTCCTCACTTCAAGGACAAGGCCCGCGAAATCGAGGCGGCCTTTGCCAATGCGGATCTTGCCGGATTCAACCTGCTGCGTTTCGACATTCCCATGCTGATCGAGGAGTTCATGCGGGTGGGCATCGAATTCGACATCACGGAACGGCGCGTGGTCGATGTGCAGCGCATTTTTCACAAAAAGGAACCGCGCGACCTGACCGCCGCGCTATCGTTCTACTGCCAGGAGATGCATCTCGGGGCGCACGGCGCCCTGCCCGACGCTGACGCAACGCTCCGCGTGCTGGAGGCACAACTGGAACGCTACCCGGATCTGCCCGGCGACGTCGGCGAACTGGATACCTTTTGCAATCCACGCGATCCGACCTGGGTGGACCGTGAAGGTCGCCTGAAGTGGTCCGGCGATGACATCGTGCTGAACTTCGGGAAGAAGAAGGGTGAATCCCTGAAAGCCATTGTGCGTGAGGATCCGGGATTCGTGAAGTGGATGCTGCGCAGCAATTTCCCCCGCGATGTCAAAACCATCATCGAGGATGCGCAGCGTGGTGTGTGGCCCAAGCCCTCCGAAACGGCTTGAGGATTCCGGCGGTGCCCCGACTCAGCCGCCTCCGTACATCTGCTCCACTTTCGTGGCGACATCGCGGTAACCAATGTCCGACTGGTAAATCTGCTTGTAGTACCCCAGAGCCTTCGCGTTGTCGCCCATGAGTTCATACAGACCGCCCAGCTCGTAGAGAATATCCTTCTTGGTGCCGTCCATGCCCAGAACATCCTCCGAGGCCGCCTCGAGCTGCTGCGCGGCCATGTCGTACTGCCCCTTTTGCTTGAAGCAGAGCCCCAGGTAGTACAGGGTGCGCGTGCGGTGTTTTGGGCTTCGCTGGGCCAGCTGAAACTGCTGAATGGCGTCGTTGATGCGGCCGGCGTTGTAAATCGCGACCCCGTAGTCGTAGCGCAACCGCAAATCGTTCGGATAGCGGCGGACACGATCTTCGAGATCACTCATCACGAACTGGGCTTTCTCGGCTTCACGATTCACCGCGCCATCCTCATCCCCGGCTTCCCGCAGCTGCTTGATTTCCGCATCCATCTGCTGCAACCGGATGCTGCCGACCATCTGGTCCAGCTCGGGATCGCCCGGGCTGCGCTGCAGCGCTTCCTCCATGGTCGCGATGGCCTCTTCGAATTGCTGTTTCTGGGCATACAACCGGGCCAACTGCCGGTAGTAATTCATGTTGTCCGGCTCGGCCTGCAACTTGTTCAGCGCCTCGGTAATGAGATCGTCGGCATCGCGCTCGGTCTTGACCGCCTTGCCCTGCTGTTCGAGCAGCTTGGCTTCTTCCGCATTTTTCATCATGTCGCGGGAACTGCCGCCCTGCGCGGCTTGCTCCCAACCGTCACCCGCGATGCTGTGCAGCGCCATGGAATCCTTGTACGCCTTCACCATTGCGGGATCGTTGGGCTTCAGCGCGTGCATTTTCTCAAAGCAGTCGCGGGCCGCTTTCGTGTTGCCGACCTGGGCATAAAGCGTCGCGAGGCGATGCAGAATTTTGATGTTGTCCGGCCGATGCTCGCGCGCCACTTCCAAGGTCAGGATCGCCGCCTCCGGCAAGTCGCGCAGGCTGGCCGCATCCGCGGCCAGCACCGTAAACTCCGGATTCACGGGATCCATCGCGAGGAGTTTTTCGGATGTCTTGAGCGCCTCGTCACCCTTCTTGCTGCGCAACTGCATCTTCAGGATCGCCACCATGGGCAAGGCCTTGACCATGATCATGGAGTCACTGAACGCACTGCTCTTGGTGCCTTTGCGCTTCTGAATCTGCGCGGCGCGCAGGAAGCGGCGCGCTTTGAGAAGCGCCGGTTCAATTTCAAGACACGCCGTAAGCATATCGATTGCGTAATCGAAGTTTCCCCTCTCCAGCGCCGCGAATCCCTTGTTGAACAAGTCGCGAACTTTCTGGGGCACACTCTCCATTGCGATTTCGGCCATACGTGAATCCATTCTCTTAGCGGAATGTATAGCGTCAACTGACGGCCACGCGCACTTGTTCCCAGCCGCGTCACGCATGCTATACTGCTTCGCGCGTGGCGCGGTCAAGCGCCTTGACTGCCGGTCACAGCTCGGAAGAAATCCACCACGGCCGCGCGACTCATGCTCGCCTATGCCGTTTGCTTCGGATATATACGTCGCCCATGGGGTGGATTCTTTTCAGACGCGGCGTTTTGGTGCTCGCCATCGTCAGCGCGTTCAGCGGGCAGGCGCACGGCTTGGGCGCATTCACCCCGCTTCCCACCCTCGCCCGGCAATACAACGCGGGCCTCACCGAGGAAAACGCCAACGGCTATGCCACGCTGAGTACGCCGCACAAGAAGTTCGTCTTCGTCCCGGATGTCCGCCGCGTCACAGTGAACGGACTCGTGCTGCACATGAACGCCCCATACATTGTCCGCAATGGGACGGGCGCCATTGCCGGCGTTGACGCCAACAATTTCCTGCATCCCCTGCTGGATGAACTCGACGGATCACCCCCCATTTCCGCCACCCCGGTGATCGTGATTGACCCCGGCCACGGCGGTGAAGATTCCGGCGCACTTGGCGCGGCGCCGGGACTCCGGGAAAAGGATCTGGTCCTGCAGATATCCCAGCGCGTCCGCGATTTGTTGGGGCAGACCGGCATGACCGTGCGCCTGACTCGCGAACGGGACGAATTCCTGACGCTGCAGGAGCGCGTCGACCTCGTCGCGCGCTGGAAGGCGGACGTCTTCATCAGTATTCACGTCAATGCATCACCGAACAAAC
>JAQCIA010000314.1 GCA_027620105.1 Verrucomicrobiota bacterium
TACCGCCATCACCTTGGTAGATCGCGGGTTACGAGCGCAATACCCTTGTCAAAGTCTCCGGAACTTCGGGCTAGATTAGCGCCTTGATGTACTTCGTGCGGGCGAGTCGCCAGAACACGACAAGGAATGCGGTCAGAGGGATTGCCAGGATCATGCCGGCGAGGCCGTTCAGGGCCGTGCCCCAGAAGAAGACGGCCACAATGATGGCGATGGCCGGCAGTCCCGTCCGACTTCCCATGATGCGGGGTGTCAGGCCGTAGGCTTCGATCACCTGCACGGTGACGATAACGCCAAGTGTCATGAGCAGCAGGGGCACGTTGCCGCCCGGCTGCAGGAGCGCGAGCGGCAGGCAGATGAGCAGCGTCAGCGTGCTGCCGAGGTAGGGGATGATGTTGAGAAATCCCAGCAGCAGGCCGAGCGTCAGTCCGTAGTTCAGGCCGATCATGCCAAACCCGACCCCAAGCAGCAGTGCCTGCGCGAGGGCCACGAGCAACTGGCCGCGGAAAAAGCTGACGAGGATGTCCACAAACTCTCCGGCCAGATAGATCACGTCGCGGCGGGTCTGTTCCTTCAGGAAGGGCAGGGCATTTTCTAATCCACGGGTTGGAGAGGCGGGAGACATCAGAAAAATGCCGAGATAGACTGGCAGCACAACCCAGCTCAACGAAGCGGTGACGAAGCGGGCCACGCCCTGTCCGGCCGAAAGCGCCGTGCCACCCATGATGCCAAGGCCGCGTGCCAGCAGGTCGCCGTGCTGGTGCAAGGCCTGCATCAACCGGTTGCCGAGATCGTGCTCGACCCATAGCGCCATCATGTCGGGCCACCGTGTTGCCAGCGCGTCCTGGATGGTCGCCCAATATTGCGGCAGATGGGCAATGAGCCCCGCGGTTTCACGGGCAAGTATGCCGCCAAAGACCCAGAGCAAGAAGGCGAGTGGAATGGCGAGCGAGACGTAGACCCAGAGGACGGCGATCACGGGCGGAAAGCGGAGGCGTCGGGTGAGCCAGCCGTAGTAGGGCTTGAGGACGAGGGCGAGGATGGCGGCCACGGCGAGAGGGACGAAGACGCCAGAAAAATAAGCAAAAAAGCGGGCGATCAGCCACAGGATCCAGCCCGTGAACAGGAGGGTGGCGGCCACGCTCGCGGTCGTCAGGCCAACCGCCACGGCATTGCGCTGCGCAGGAGATAACAGGGGGGGATTCATGAATTCGCCCGTTCGTGATGCAGTGCGAGTCTTGCGATCATGCAGCCCATGCGATACTCTGCCGCCATGTCACAGGCAAGCATTTTTACATTGGGCCTAGTCCAGATGGCGTGCGATGAGCAGCTCGACGCTAACCTGTCGCGCGCGCTGGAATGGATGGGGCAGGCGGTGGCCAGTGGGGCCACGCTGGTCTGTCTGCCCGAGTTGTTTCGCTCGCGCTACTTTTGCCAGCGCGAAGATGCGGCGCTGTTCGACCTGGCCGAGACGATTCCGGGTCCGACCACGCAAGCGGTGGGCGCATTCTGCGCCAAGCATCGCGTAACGGCCATTGCGTCCGTCTTCGAGAAGCGCGCGCCGGGGCTCTATCACAATACGGCCGTGATCATCGGGCCCGCCGGTACGATCCTCGGTCTCTATCGCAAGATGCATATTCCCGACGATCCGCGATATTTTGAGAAATTCTACTTCACGCCCGGTGATCTCGGCTTCCGTGCCTTCGACACGGCTGTCGGGCGGGTTGGCACCTTGATTTGCTGGGATCAGTGGTATCCCGAGGGCGCGCGGTTGACGGCCCTGCAGGGTGCGATGTTGCTGTTTTATCCCACGGCAATCGGGTGGCTGCCGGAGGATAAGGCAGAATATGGCCCGAAGCAGCAGGACGCCTGGCGGACGATTCAGCGATCACATGCCATCGCCAACGGTGTCTTTGTGGCTGCCGCGAATCGTGTGGGCTGGGAGCCCGGCGAGGAACTGGGGCAGGGCATCGAATTCTGGGGTTCGTCGTTTATCTGCGGGCCCGATGGCGACATTCTGGCGGACGCACCGTCGGATAAGGAAACCGTGCTGCTGGCCGAGATCGATTTCGCCCGTGTTGAACGCTTTCGGCGTGGCTGGCCATTTTTGCGTGATCGGCGCGTGGATGCCTACGGTGGGATCGTGCAGCGCTACGGTGACATGGCGAGTGAAGCCGGCGCGCCCACGAAGAGCCCATGAGCATTTCAGCCGCGCAGAAATTGCGTTTTCCCGCTGAATGGGAGCCGCATGCCGCCACCTGGATCGGATGGCCGACCAATGGGGCAGACTGGCCCGCTCGCATGGGCCCGATCCCCTGGGTCTTCGCCGAATTTGTCCGCTGGATTTCGCCCGGTGAGCGTGTGCGCATTCTGGTGCCGTCCGCACGCCATCAGGAAAAAGCGGCGGAGATCCTGCGACGCTGCGGCATCGGCAGGCGTGGCATCGACTGGCACATCCTTCCCACCAACCGCAACTGGACCCGTGACGCGGGGCCGATTTTTCTACACGAGGGGCGTGCAACGCGGGCGCGTGTGGTCGTGGCCGACTTTCGATTCACGGCCTGGGCGAAGTATGGCAACTGGCGCAAGGATGACGCGGTGGCGCGGACGGTGGCGCCGAAGCTCCGCCTGTCGCGTATTGAGCCCACACATCGGCAGCGGCGGGGCGTACTCGAAGGGGGGGCAATCGACGTCAACGGACGCGGGACGCTCCTGACCACCGAGGAATGCCTGCTGGACCCGAAGGTGCAGGTGCGGAATCCGGGCTTCACGCGCGCAGACTACGAAGCGGTGTTTCACCGCTACCTTGGCGTAACGCAGACGATTTGGCTGGGTCACGGTGTGGCCGGCGACGATACGCACGGCCACGTGGATGATCTCTGCCGCTTTGTGAATCCGACCACCGTGGTGCTGGCGCAGGAAGCGAATGCCCGGGACGCGAACTATCGGCCCTTGCGCGAAAACCGCGAGCGGTTGGAAGGCGCGCGACTTGAAGACGGCAGTCGGCTCGACGTGATTGCCATTCCGATGCCGGCCCCCGTGATGTTTGATGGGCAGCGACTGCCCGCGAGCTACGCCAACTTCTATATCGCCAATCACGCCGTTTTGGTGCCGACCTTCAAC
>JAQCIA010000315.1 GCA_027620105.1 Verrucomicrobiota bacterium
CGCCACCACGGCCGTCGGGGATTCCGGGGAGGGCGCCACATTCGGTTTCCTGGATCTCTTCCTGACCGTTTTGCCCTCCGTGAGCACGCGCAACTGTTCGACAACCTGCAGCCGCAGCTTGGGGGCATCCTCGGCAGCAACACTCAAACTACCGGCCACATCGACCAAGGCGCCTTCGCGCGGCAGGCGATTCTCACCGGCCAGGCGCTCGGCCGCGCGCCGATAGGCCTGCACCCGCAGCGTGCCGGTGCCATCGTCGATCATGAACGAACAGTAGTCCACGCGCCCATCGCGAGTGATCACGCGGGGCTCGCGGACCACGCGCCCCACGACCCGCACATAGGCAAAATTCATCATCGGCGTAATCTGTTGAATGTCCACAACCGGGAGCTCACGGTGGGTGGCCATCAAATAAAGGCAGGCGAGGCCGAGAAAGGCGAGCAAGAGTGCCGCGGTGCGCAGACGCCGCAGTGCGGGAGAGCGGGCCGAGTCTTCTCCGCAATAGGGGCAGCTATCGGCCGGTCCAATGAAACGCTCACAACTTGGACAGTGATCACCACGAACGGCGGCCGTCGGTAATGGCGTCATGCGCCGCATGCTGCCAAAGGCACGGCAAATGCACCACCACTTTCAGGGCGAAAGTGCCGGCGTTGTTCCGCCCGCCTAGGACAGCATGATCTGGCCGCCCGTCACGGGCAGCGCCTGCCCGGTCTCGTATGCCTGTTCGCGCAGGTAGAGAATGGCGCGGGCAATATCCGGCGGGGTGACTCCCCGCTTCATGGGCACTTTGGCCATATAAAAAGCCCGCACATCGGCCACGGATCTGGCCCCCGGGACCTTCCCCGATTTCAGGTATTGGACAAAAAGCCCCTGTTTGGGGTCGGACCACAGGGGGCCATCGAAGAAGTTGCCGGGGCAGACGGCGTTCACCTTGATGCCGTCCGCCACCAGTTCCAGAGCCAGCGACTTTACCAGTCCGATCCCCCCAAACTTGCCCCCCGCATAGGCAAAATTGCGGTTACTCCCCTCCAGTCCGGATTTGCTGTTCACCTGAACGATATCCATTGCGTGGCCTGGATGATGGCGATGCTGCTGGCGCAGAATCGGTGCCGCCGCTTTCGCGCAGAGATAGAACCCCTTGAAGTTCACGGCCGTTACAAAATCGAAATCGGCTTCATCCAGTTCCTCGATCCCCCCGGCCTTGAGGACGCCGGCGTTGGAAACGAGCAGATCAAGCCCGCCAAATCGTGTAACCGTTTCTGTGCAGGCATCACAAATCGAGGCGAGCTGCGTCACATCAAGCCGGACAAAGGCGGCGGAGCTTCTGCCGAACTGTTTATCGAGCGCCGCGACGGCGTCACGCCCGGCGGTTTCGTTGAGGTCGCCAATCACCACGCGTGCACCTTCGCGTGCGAATTCAGTTGCGATGCCACGCCCAAGTCCTTGCGCGGCGCCGGTGATCAGGGTCACGACGTTGTGCAGGCGTCCGGAGCGGCCGGGACTGCGGCGGTTATCGCGCACGTAGGCACCCACGCCCTTCACCGTCACCACGCGCGGCTGTTTTCCGGTGCGGGCCGCGTGCTTTTCAATGGCCGCACATAAAGCCTTGGGCGTAACGCGTGCCGATGCATTCAGCACGTCGCGCCCGTGCGCGGCCCTGGCGTCAGGCAGAAACGCGTAAATGGGCAGCGCGCCCCGGCGGGCGGCGCCCATGCGGATCGCGAGCGCGAGTTCAACGGCGCGAGTCAGTTTGCCCATGTGGTGGCACCTCCGGCAACGTCATGCATCCATGATTGGTTTCGCGTGCGCGATCAGATAGCGCTCCGCCTCGGCAGACCAGAGCCCCCCGTGTCTCGCCGTGATACGCGCCAGCTCCGCGAAAAGAGGGCTACGCTCCCCGGCGGCGGAAAAATCGGTAATGGCGGTGAGCGGCAGAGAGGCGTGTGTATAGATCAGCTTCCGGCCGCCCGGAAGTGTCGGCAGGTTTTTGATGGTTTCCGCGGCGCTATCCAGCCCGCCGATATGCGTGACAAGCAGGGCGGGGTTAATTTTTCCTGCGGCGACCAAGGCCAGGGCTTCGCGCATGTCGTCCGTGTTTCCGCCGGATGATCCCACCACATGGTGGCCGGCGTAGTGCACATCGTAAAAATTGATGGGGGCACTGAAGGCGGAATCCGCCGGGCCTGCAAAAAAGTTCAGGCAGCCATTTGCGCCGAGCAGCGCGGAGGCTTGCGCGATCAAGGTGGCGGACGGAGCAAAGACAAAAATGTCGTCGCAACCCCGTGGCCCCACGGCCGCGCGCACGGCGGAACCAACATCATCCGTTTTCACCAGGAGGTATTGCAGGTCCACCCCGCAACGCGCCGCCTCCGTGGTTGAGAGCACGGTGGCCGCCCGGTCGATCCGGGCCTGATTGCGATCCACAATCACGAGCTGTCTGGGCTGGCGCGGACCGTGCAGGGCGTAATCGATGGCGGCTAGCCCCATCGGGCCGGTGCCCGCGAGGATCGCCATGGTTCCGCCGGGTGCGATGCCATTGATGTGTTCGTAGCGTCCGGGCTTGTAATGGTAGGACGTTTTGAACGCGCCGATGATGCACGAAAAGGTTTCCGAGAGGGACGCACAGAAAAAAGCCTCACCGTCGTAAGGCAACAGGCAGTCCATTTCCATGACTTCGCGCGCAATGATGATGCGCGTCGCTTCGCCGGCGGTGTATGGAAAGGAGTAGCCTGGGGCGTCCATCTCGCGCCCGGGATAGTTCAGCGAAGGCTGGATGCTGTACTTCTGTCCGGGCGTAAAGCGCGACCGCCATTTTTTCCCAACTTGCAGGATCGTGCCGCAGAACTCGTGCCCCAGCAGAATCGGGTGCTCGGCAACGTTGTTGGGAATGCGCTTGTGTTTCGCGCCCAGGATTGTGGCTTTATAGTCCGACATGCAGATGCCGTTGGACGTGACATCCGCCAGGATCTCGTCATCCTGAATGTCGGGCAACGTGAAGCGCTCCAGGCGTAGATCGTTCGCCCCGTATAGCCGCAGGCCCATGGTTTCCATAGCGACGCCATGCTAGACGTCCGTTGCCCGGACGACAACGGCAAAGACGCCGCGGGCCGG
>JAQCIA010000316.1 GCA_027620105.1 Verrucomicrobiota bacterium
CCGCTATGCGCTTCATCTGCACGATGCCCTCGCCGCTTGGTACGCCGCCTATCCCGAGACCCGCGGCCTGATCCTCGAAGGCACCGCGGAACCGGAGTGAAGGCGGAATTGCCCAATGGCGATTGATCGCCCCACGGGGTGGGGCTCCTACAGGATTCTGCGCCCCTGTAGGAGCCCGGCACCGCCCGGGCGATGATCCCGCGCACGCAATCGCCAATCCTCAATCGGCAATCTGCAGTTCTCTCAGCGGCGTCCAGCCGCGGCCCGGCATGTAGGGCTGCGCGCGATCGTAGCGGTCCCGGAGCGCCTCGAATTGCGTCGCCGTCCGCACCTCGCGTTCCGGGTGCGACGGGCTGCGAATCACGAAGTCCGCTTCCGGCGGGTAGCAGGCCATGGTCACCGGGTCCCGTTCCGGCGTATAGGTTTCCGGCGCTTCGTCCGCATTCGTCGGCGCCTCCGCGCCCTGGTAACGCAGGTCCATGCTCCAGCGCACGATGTCCGTCCGGTTTTCGAACGAGGCGTGCGGCGTGAGGTTGGTCATGAACAGGACGCCGCCGGCCTTCACCTCAAGCGGGATCGCGCCCGGCGGCAGATCCTTCGCCGGGATTTCGAGGAAACCGCCGTGCCCGCCCGTGTAGTGCCTGAACACCCCGGTGCGATGCGCGCCGGGAATCACGTAAAGACACCCGTTTTCCAGCGTGGCGTCCACCAGGGGGATCCAGCAGGTCACGATCAGGTGCCGGTCGCAGTGCGCCATCAGGTAGCCGGAATCCTGGTGCCAGGGCACCTCGCCGTGCGCCCACCCCGGCAACTTCGGGCGGATACGATAGACGGAAGACCCGACGATCTCCCGCCCGACCAGCGACTCCACGCATCCGATGAGCCCCGGGTGCGTGAGCATCGCGAACATCGCCGGCCCGCGATAACCGCCGCCGCCCTTGCCCAGCAGGCGCGCGTAGATCTGGCGCCCGGCTTCCGGTTCGGCCGCCATGATGCGCGCCAGCCGCGTCTCGAGCGACGCGTCTGATTGCAGGTGCTGCAGTTCTCCCGCCGCGTGCAACTCGCGCACGGCGCTCTCGATCATCGCCGCGATGGCGGTGCGGATCGCGCGCAGATCCGCTTCCGAAAACACGTCCGGCTTGACCACATACCCGTTCCCGTTAAAAGCCGCAATTTCTGCCGCAGTCAAATGCATGCCCAAGCATTCTCCCTTGTTGTCGCGGGGCTAACCCCGGATGCCCCTGCGCACTCGCGGCTGATCCTTCGACCAAGCCAGGCGCCTGTCAATGCCGCGTTAGAACCCGTGTACGGCCAACGTTACGCGACCAGCGGGAATCCTCAGTGAAATACGGCTCGCGGGACGTTCGGTTGGGCCTGTGCCCTCACGTCGCATAACGTTAGCCGTAGACTTGCCTGCGCCGATGGCCATCGCCTTTCGCACCGTCTCTGCTAGGCTTCCGCCTTCGGAAACTGAGCCGCTCGCGGGGAGGGAGCACGCCATGCCGGCAAACGCCGACGAATCCGCATCGATTTCCGTGCGCAAGTCCGCCGAACGCGGCCGCGCCGAGCTCGGCTGGCTGCACAGCCGCTTTTCGTTTTCTTTCGCGGACTACCACGACCCGGCGCACATGGGGTTTCGCGCGCTGCGCGTGATCAACGACGACATCATCGACGGCGGACAGGGCTTCGGCACGCACCCGCATCGCGACATGGAAATCATCTCCTATGTCGTTTCGGGCGCGCTGGAACACAAAGACAACATGGGTAACGGCTCGGTGATTCGCCCCGGGGATGTCCAGCGCATGTCGGCCGGCACCGGCGTGCGACACAGCGAATTCAATCCCTCGCCGACAGCGGCCATGCACCTGCTGCAAATCTGGATCCTGCCTGCGCGGAACGGTTTGCCACCGGGATACGAGCAGAAACAGTTTTCTGTCGAGACACGCCGGAACCGGCTTTGCCTGATCGGCTCACAGGATGGGCGCGACGGCTCCGTCACGATCCAGCAGGATGTGCGCCTCTACGCCAGCCTGTTGGATGCCGGCGCCCGCGTCCAACTGCCGATTGCCCGCGAACGCCACGCCTGGATCCAGATCGTCAGTGGTGCCGTGACGATCAATGGCACAAGCCTGGATAGCGGCGATGGTGCCGCAGTCCGTGGTGCGCGGGGGCTTGATATCAGCGGCGTTGCGCCTGCCGAGTTTCTGCTCTTCGATCTCGCGTGAACACGCCCCAGGACCGCGAAGGCGTGGAAGACACCTTCGCGGTCCTTGCAGCGCACACGACTACTTCTTGGCGTCCTTCTTCATCTGTTCGTAGCGCCAGCGATCCCGGTGCTCCGCACAGCAGAATAGGGCCTTGCGCGGGCGACGTGCCTCGAACAGGCGATCACAATACTTGCACCGAACCTGGCGCGCCGTCTTGAGCGATGACCGAAGAATCGCGTACTGGTACACGATCCGAACCTTTTTCTCGCGCTTGGCGGGCAAATGTCCATTCGCCACCCAAGTCCGGATTGTTTCGGCGGTCACCTGTGCAAGACGCGCCGCCTCTTGCACGCTAACATACTGACCTTTTTGTTCTCTTCTTTTCATTTCCTTCTCCCTGACAGTCCCCCACGGCTTAGCGAACACCTAGTGCCCGTCTTTGCGTAGCCGATGCCGAAGACTTTTCGGCCATCGCGATCCTGAGAGATGCGTGGTAGTTCCATCCTGCGGGAGGGATTAGCACAGAATGCAGCGTCCTGTCGAGATGATATCAAACCACGTCGCCGGGGCCCATCGCGGTATCCGTGGTTCTGGGATGGCGGAATCCGCGATGGGAGTGGGCGGGCGGGCGCCCTGTTTACGGTCGAGTTTCCGCCGTGACAAACTGGGCAGCGCGGGACACGCGCACGCCCTGCGGCCAGCGGCCAAGGTGGCGCAGGATGCGCTCGACAAGTTACCCCACAGATTACTCGGAGCAGACTAGGAGCATTTCCGGAACCCCAGTGGCCGGCCCTCAAACCAATGTCAATGCTGCCGCCACCACGGACAGGGGAGGGGGTGTGATTTTAATTAGTTGAGGATTCATGCGGCAGAGCGCAGGTGCGCGAGGATGGCGCTGATG
>JAQCIA010000317.1 GCA_027620105.1 Verrucomicrobiota bacterium
CAGTCCTTCGCGGCCTTCTCATCAAGTTTCGTCAGGCCGAGGGACTTGGTGACTACGCCGCCCGCAATGCGGGCCACGATCCAGAAGGCGATCAGCAGCAGCAACGCCTTGATTAGAGTGGGCAGAGCCGTGGTGGTGCGTTGCAGCATTGGCAGGACCGCGTCCTGCCAGAGCGCGCGGGGCTGCGCCATCACGCCCGCTCCGCCGGACTTGACCGCCCCCCCGACTTCGACCGTTGCCTCGCCGATCCCCTTGGCGATGTCCCGGCCCGTCTGGATCGCGGACATCGGTTCGGCCGCGGCGGGATTGTCTGTGCCGCCGGTGACGTCAGGATCCTGGGCGCGTGCGACTGACGCCGCACCAATGAGAACTGCCGCCAGGGCGGCCTTCAGTATCACCTGCTTTATCATGGGGTGCTCCTTGTGCTTGTGCCCAGCTTGCTCGCCCGGTTTCATGCACGGCAATGCATGCCGCTCCTGCGTCCGTCGCCCCAAGGCTGACGCCTGACCGAGGAGTACCTTGCACCCCCCCGATGGTCTGAATCTAAACCCAGTTTCCGCCTATGTCCAGCCCGGGAAACAGAAAAATTTTGCATTTGTGGGGGATGCCGACCTTCACGGACGCATTGGGCAGAGCTCACGTGAAACGCATCAAATGCCGATATGGCAGAATTGAGCCCGCCCCAGCCGCGGGAAGACAACTTTTTTGCGCGCGTTATCTGGACGACGACAACTGATAAGAAATCGCTTTTCGGTCCCTGGTGCGGTGTCGGGCGCCATCCTTGTGCCGATGTGATTGAATCCCGGCTGCTGCCGCAGTTACGCGGGCTACTCGGGACCAAGACGCTGCAGGACGTGCGCCAGGCGTTGCGGGTGGAATTCGCCCGGATCCAGACGACGAAAGCCGGGCAGACAGCCGGTCAGGGCGATTGCCACCATTGCCTGTTCGTGCGCCTCGCTCCCCTGACCGATTCCTACTTCTTCGCCGCAGGCGCGTGCGGGCTGCCGAGATACCGGAACAGATCGGAGTCGGCCGACAGCAGCAGCGTGCTGCGTTTTCCCAGAAACATTTCGTAGGCCTGGAGGCTCCGCAGAAACGCGTAAAACTCCGGGTCTTTGCCGTACGCGGCGGCGTAGATGGTAGTGGCCGCGCCGTCACCTTCGCCGCGCAGTTTCTGCGCAGCCTGTTCGGCCTCGGCCAGCACGATCGTGCGCTCCTTGTCGGTCTGGGCGCGCAGCTTGGCCGCCTCCTCTTCGCCCTCGGAACGGTAGCGTTTGGCTTCGCGCTCGCGCTCGGCCTGCATGCGGGCAAACACGCTGGACTGCACTTCCTTGGGCAGATCGGCGCGTTTGATGCGCACGTCCACCACCTCGATGCCGAACTCGCTCGCCTTCTCGCGCGCACTGGCGGCCACGGCATCCATGATCGGCTCTCGTTTCGCGCCGATGACGGCCACAAAGGTGTGGCTGGCCACTTCGCGGCGCAGTTCGGAAAACACGAGATCGTCCAGGCGCGCGCGGGCACCGGACTGGTCGCGGACGGTCTTGTAGAACAGTAACGGATCCTTGATGCGCCAGCGGGTGACCGGGTCGGCCACCAGCCGTTTCTTGTCCTGGGTGAGGTATTCGGCCTGCGGGGCGTCGCTGACCAGGATGCGCCGGTCGAAGCGGTTGACCGTCTGCAGGAACGGCAGTTTGAAGGCCAGCCCGGGCTGCTGGATGGTCCGCTTGTATTCGCCGAACTGGGTGATGATGACCTGTTCGCGCTCATCCACGGTGAAGCAGAACTGGGGCACCACGAAGAGCACGGCGACGATCAGAACCAGGCCGCCACGGCTGAGAAGTTTGGTTATCATGATGATTATCTCGCTTTGGGAAGTACCGGCGTGGCGCTCAAGGGCGGTGTGGGCAGCGGCGTGAGGCCGCCAGCCAGCGGCAGCAGCGGCATCAGCCGCTGGCCGACGTCGCCGTCCACGATGAATTTATCGATGTCGGGCAGGATTTTTTCGATGGTTTCCAGGTGCAGGCGGTCGCGCGTGACGGGCTTGGCTTTCTCGTACTCGGCCAGCACGCTGAGGAAGCGCGCCGACTCGCCTTGGGCGCGCAACACGCGCTGCTCCTTGTAGGCTTCGGCCTCGCGCAGGATTTGCTCGGACGCCCCCCGGGCGCGCGGCAAGAGGTCCGCCTGATACCCCTTGGCCTGGTTGATCACCTTCTCCTTGTCTTCACGGGCGCGCACCACGTCGTGGAAGGCGTCCCGCACGGCATCGGGCGGATCGGCGGCCTGCAGCTTCACTTCGGTAATGACCAGGCCCGACTCGTAGTCATCCATCAACCGCTGGATGAACACCCGCGCGTCGTCCTGAACCCTGGCCCGTTCCTCGATCATCACCTGATCAATCGTCATATTGCCGACGGTGCTGCGCAACGCCACCTCGGTGGCCGCCCCCAGCGCGATCTCGGGTTCGTGCAACCGAAACAGGAACTTCGACGGGTCGGCCACGCGGTATTGCACCACGATCTGCGCCTCAACGATGTTTTCGTCGCCGGTCAGCATCAAGGCCTCCTCCTGCACCCGAGTCCCTGCCCGAAACCCAATTTCGATGCGGCGGATTTGCTCGGTGCTGACAACGTCAACCCGCTGCACCGGCCAGGGCACGCGATAGTTCAGGCCCGACTCGGTACGGACGGTTTCCTTGCCGAAGGTCCGCACCACGCCGACGTGGCCGGGGTCCACCACATACACGCCAGAGGCCAGCCACAGCACCAAAACGCCCGCCAGCACAAGGGGCGCAAGTTTTGGCAAGCGGGCTTTCAGCCACCGGGTGAGAGACTCCATCTGTTCGGCCATTTGCTGTTCGATCGCGTTCGGGTCACCGGAATAATTCGCCATCACGTCCTCCTGTCACGGGGTTATCAGCGGCGCCAACGTCCGGCACCGCCCGCAATCCGGCGATCGGCAGTGGTTGCAGGCCGCTGTTCTTACGCGAGCGCCCGTGATTTAGCAAGAAATCCCGGAGGCAATTAATGACACTGAGAAGTGCAAAGTGAAATGCCGCAGGTATAGGGAAGAGCATTCCATGCCAGGGATCGCTAACCGTCGTGG
>JAQCIA010000318.1 GCA_027620105.1 Verrucomicrobiota bacterium
CGGCACAACATGATATTAACCAACACTTGTTACTTGACAATTGGATATTGGACAATGAAAAGCAACGCCACAATCCGCGAAGTACCCAGATAAGAGTATCTTTCCCCGCCAGTCAGCGATGGATAACAAGGAGCACCGCGCCGCTGCGGAATCGAGATGCGGCCTGCTTGAGGGTTGACGCAACAAGGTCTCGGGCAGCGCCGGCAAGCATGCCAAGGCGCGTTCAACCGACTTTTGCCCCTCGGCGTCCAGCTCCGCGAGGGTCGGCATGCGCCCCGCGTGCGCATGCGCCCAGCGCGATAGGACCCAGTACGGCGATCGCAGTGCGCTCTGATGATCCTGTTCCTGTCGTTCCTGCTGCAAGGCCTGCCCGCGCCTGCCCATCACGGCATTGTACACCGCTTCGGGCGCCTCCAGGAAAACGCCCGCAAGTTGCGGCGGCAAAGGATCGATAACCTCCCAGACGCCCTTGCCCGGCAAGGTAACCGAGCCACTGACAACGGTCAGCCCGCTCGGCGGATGCCGCGCGTATTCCGCCAACGCAAGCCGCGCGTCATCGCCCCCCAGACACGCCACCGCATGCATGGCACTCACGACAACGACAAGACGCCTGATTCGCTTCATTCCCCACCCTCCTGTTTCGCATCAACTAGAACTGGTCCTGATATCGCTGATAAGAAATCGCTTTTCAGGCGGCACGAGCACGCGCCCGCTGTGACCGGCCTGAATGATCGCTTTCATGGTGGAGATGTAGAGGAATCGGGCTGGCGATGTCAATTCTGGCTTAAACCGCACGCCGCACGCAATCAAGACACGGGTGAATCGACCGAGTGCCCGTAATGACCACAAAGACATGCCGCCGTCTTTGCATACCGATACCGCCCTTACCGGCCGGCGAAATTTGCCTTTGCCCCAATGCATGGCTCGCACCAACGCCCTCCTTGAATACCCGCCCCACTTATTCCTCGGAGCAGAGCCACACGTGGGCGTTCCCACAGGCTGCCTGGAGCAGAGCCGACGGTGGGGTAGATGCACGAATTTCGACAAGGAGTATTGTCACGGCTGATGTCACGTTGCGGGAGGTTGATTTAAGTCTCTGGGCGCGCGGTATTGCGCAAAAAAACTAGAGAATAGGCACTTACAACTCTTCGTTCGAGATTCCTACACTTAGGTCGCGCGTTCAATTCGCGCCCAGGGCAGCATTTTCTGGCTCCGTTCATCGGCGGTGCATGACGCCGCCTCGACGATGAACTGCTGACGGATCGCACCGGCTCTGTTTACAATCAGCGGCTATGTCACCAGAGGCCATTGTCATTTGCGGAGCGCGGCAGAACAACCTCAAGGGATTCGACGTTTCGTTGCCACTCGGTGAACTGATCGTGATTTCCGGTGTGAGCGGTTCGGGGAAATCTTCGCTGGCGTTCGACACGGTGTACGCCGAGGGGCAGCGGCGGTATGTGGAAACGTTTTCGCCCTACGCGCGCCAGTTCCTGGAGCGCATGGATAAGCCGCAGGTGGATAGTATAACGGGCATCCCGCCCGCGATCGCCATCGATCAGACCAATCCCGTGCGAACGTCACGGTCAACCGTGGGAACGATGACGGAGCTGAATGACCATCTCAAGGTCCTCTTCGCTCGGGCATCCACCCTGTATTGCCAAGGTTGCGGGAATCCGGTGAGTCGGGATACGCCGGAGTCCGTGGCGGATGCACTCCTACGTAACAGGGGCGCGGAACCTGCAGCGTCGAACGCGCAACGCTCAACGCGGAAGTCTGGAGCACGGACGACGGGCGTCGAAGTCGAAGAATTGGGGAATAAGCCGGCGGAGTCGGCGCTGATCGTGTTTACCGTGCGGGTGCCGGAGAACTTCACGGTCGCCGAAGTGGTCGCGTTGTTGGAGAAACAGGGGTATCGGCGGGTGAAGGAGGTGCGACCGGGGGAGTTGGAGGTGGTTCAGGACCGGGTGACCTTGTCCCCGGCGCGGCGGGGGCGCATTGTGGATGCGGTTGAAGCCGCTTTTCGACACGGCGAGGGGCGCGTGACAGTCTCGTGTGGTGACGCTGCCACTGCAAGGGCGCGGCGCTTCTCCAATTCACAACACTGTGCCGATTGCGACATCGCGTATGGTGCGCCTTCGCCGAGTCTCTTTTCATTCAATTCGCCCATCGGAGCCTGCGCGACATGTCGGGGGTTCGGACGGGTCATCGGCATTGATTACGGACTCGTGGTGCCGGATGCGACACGGTCGCTGGCCGGTGGCGCGATCAAAACCTGGCAGACGCCAAGCTACGCGGAATGTCAGCGCGATATGGTGCGGTTTGCGCGCAAGCGCGGCATGCCGCTGGAGGCACCGTGGCGCGAACTGACGGAGGCGCAGCGGGCGTGGGTGATTGACGGCGAGGGGGAATGGGAAGAAGGGCACTGGTACGGGGTGAAGCGCTTCTTTGCGTGGATGGAGACGAAGAGCTACAAGATGCACATCCGGGTGCTGCTCTCCAAGTATCGCAGCTACAGTGAATGCCCGGACTGCCGCGGTGCGCGACTGAAGCCGGAGGCGCTGCTGTGGCGAATTGGGCCGGAGCGTTTGCGCATTCACGACACGATGCTTCTTCCGATTGCGGAATGTCTGGCGCTGTTCGACGGGCTGCAACTGCCAGCACCCCTGGATGAGGCGACGGCCGTGCTCCTTGGCGAAATCCGCACGCGGTTGGCCTATCTGGTGGATGTGGGACTCGGGTACCTGACGCTCGACCGCCAGTCGCGCACGCTCAGTGGTGGTGAGGTGCAGCGCATCAACCTGACGACGGCGTTGGGCACCTCGCTCGTGAATACCCTGTTCGTGCTCGACGAACCGAGCATTGGGCTGCATTCGCGCGACATCGGGCGCCTGATCAGGATCCTGCATCGCCTGCGCGATGCGGGGAATACGCTGCTGGTGGTGGAGCATGATCCGGAGGTGATCCGGGCGGCTGATCGCGTGATCGACATGGGGCCCGGTCCAGGCGAACGAGGGGGCGAGATCGTGGCCATGGGGAGACTGACGCAGTTCATGCGATCGCGAAAATCGCGGACAGCGGGATTTCTGCGCGGCGAGCT
>JAQCIA010000319.1 GCA_027620105.1 Verrucomicrobiota bacterium
GGGTGGGATGGCCCGCGCGTGCAGCTGGTTGTGCGCGGGTTTCAGGAAAAAGTTGATACCGGCGGCATCCGGGTAGCGATGGGTCATCTGCGCGCCATCTGCAAGGCCTGGCAGGTCATGCGTCGCGATCGTCCGGATGTGTTGTTGGGGATGGGCAGTTACTCCAGCGTGCCGCCGGCTGTGGCGGCCTGCATGCTGCGCGTGCCCATGGTGCTGCACGAGGCCAATGCTGTGCCGGGGCGGGCTGTGGCCTTTCTGGCGCGCTGCACGCGGGTAATCGGAGTGACCTTCGCTGTATGCGCGGCGCATGTGCCGAATGTGCGGACGGTGCTGACCGGGCTGCCGATGCGTGCTTTCGGCGAGGGTACGTTCAGCGGTGAACCGCTGCGGGAGAGCGATTTCACAATCCTGGTCATGGGGGGCAGCCAAGGCGCGCACGCGCTGAACGAACTGGCCACGGCAGCAATCTGCGATTTGCGGCGTGCGGGACGACCGGTGCAGGTGATTCATTTAGCCGGGCGGGCGGATGAAGCAACTGTGCGTGCGGCGTATGTGGACGCGGGTGTGCCGCATTTGGTTTTCGGTTTTCTGGATCAGATTGAGAGAGCCTATCGCCGCGCGCAGCTTGGGGTCTGTCGATCTGGTGCGGGCGCTTGCATGGAACTCGCGCGGGCCGCGTTGCCGGCGATTCTGGTGCCGTTGCCCACGGCGCGCAAGAACCACCAGTGGCACAACGCGCGGGAACTGGCGCAGCGCAATGGCGCGCAGTTGGTCGCGCAGGAGGGCTTGACGGCCCAGGGGCTGGCGGCGGAAATTCTGGCGCTAATGGAAAAACCAGAGGCGTTAGTGGCCATGCGCAAGGCGCTACAGGGTCTGGCGATTCCGGACGGTGAGGAGCGGCTGGCAGATCTGGTGGAGGAAGTTGGCAAGGGAAAGGGATAGGCGTGCCGATCTACGAGTACTACTGTCCGGATTGCCACACAGTGTTCAGTTTTTATGCACGGCGGGTGGCGTCGCAGGGCGTTCCGGCGTGTCCAACTTGCGGGCGCACGCGGCTGCAAAAGGAAGTGTCCGCATTCGCCGCGACGACGGGAAAGTCGGAGGATGCGGAAGCGGGCGGACAGTCGCCGATGGACGACACGCGACTTGCGCGCGCCATGGAGTCGCTGGCTGGAGAGGCGGCGGGACTGCGCGAGGACGATCCGAAGCAGGCAGCGCAACTGATGCGGAAACTTGCGGAAATGACGGGAGCGAAGTTTGCTGGCGGGATGGAAGAGGCGATGCAGCGCCTGGCGGCGGGTGAGGATCCGGACGCGATCGAATCGTCCATGGGGGATGTTCTGGAGTCGGAGGATCCGTTTACGTTTCCGGAAGGTGGGGGTGGAACGGGGTCCCGGAGTCGACGAATGCGTGGGGCCCCGCGGCGGGATCCCGGGCTGTATGATCTGTGAGGAAGGGTTGTGCGTGGGTGGATATTTTTGAACCATATCGGGGAGTGACGCGCGCGGTGGTGCTGGTCTCCGGCGGGGTGGACTCCACAACGCTTCTGCATGGCGTGCGCGCGGCGGGGGTGGGGCAGATTCACGCCCTGTCGTTTGCGTATGGCCAGCGGCATGCCCGCGAGTTGGCGATGGCCCGTCATCAGGCGAAACTGGCGGGTGTGGCACGGCATGACGTGGTGGACCTGGGGTTTTTCGGGGCGCTGGCCGGGTCGCGAACGGCGTTGTCAACGCAAGGGCCAATGGTGTTGGACCTGGTGGAGCTGACTGAGGCGCAGAAACGTCAGCCACCGACCTATGTGCCGCATCGCAATTTGTTGTTTCTGTCGATCGCGGCAGCGACGGCAGAAGGGGCCGGCCTGCAGGATGTTTTCTACGGGGCGCAGGCGCAGGACGAGTACGGGTATTGGGACTGCACGGGGGAATTCGTCGGGCGGCTCAACGGCGTCCTCGCGCTGAATCGCGAAAAGGCGGTGCGCATCCATGCCCCGTTTGTGGGCTTGCCGAAAAGCGCGGTGGTGAAAATTGGATTGGCACTCGGTGTGGACTACTCACATACTTGGACCTGCTATCGTGGCGGGGCGGCGCCGTGCGGGAGCTGCCCGAGTTGTGTGGAGCGCGCGGGCGCGTTTCGGGCGGCAGGCGCGCCGGATCCCCTGATGTGAAGGCTTGTGGCGCGGCACAGGCTGGGTGATGGAAACGTGGCTGCGGGCAATTTTGTCGGCTTGGGTTGGGTATGTGACCGTTGATTTGGAGACGATTTGCGATGCCGAATATTGTGTTGATAGGGGCGCAGTGGGGCGACGAAGGCAAGGGAAAGATCATCGACGTGCTGGCCGACGGCGCGGACATCATTGTGCGGTTTCAGGGGGGGAATAACGCGGGTCACACGGTGATCGTGGGTGGTGACAAGCACGTCTTGCATCTGATTCCGTCGGGCATACTGCATCCGGGAAAACACTGCGTGATCGGGAATGGCGTGGTCATTGATCCGATTGCGCTGCTCAAGGAGCTCACCGAGCTGCAGGAACGCGGGATTGACCCCACGGGGCGCTTTCACATCAGTGAGCGGGCCCACATTGTGTTTCCGTTTCATGGGGAGCTCGACACGGCGCGCGAATCCAATCTGCATCCGGGAAGGAAGCTCGGCACAACCAAGCGCGGGATAGGTCCGAGCTACAGCGACAAGTCCTCCCGCGTTGGATTGCGCATGGGTGATTTGATTGATCCGGAATTTGAGGAACTGCTGGCGCCGCGCATCATGGAAGCCGACAAGGTGCTGCTGGCCATGGGGGCGGAGCCGGTGGATGCAGGCAGCCTCGTGGCGAATTACCGCGCGGCGGGCGAGGCGCTGGCCCCGTACATCGGGGATACGGTGAGATTTCTGGGGGAGGCCTGTCGCGCCAACAAATCCATTTTGTTCGAGGGGGCGCAGGGGACCATGCTCGACATTGATTTCGGGAGTTATCCTTTCGTCACGTCATCCAACGGCACGGCGGGTGGTGCCTGCACGGGATCGGGCGTGCCGCCGAATCGCATCGACACGGTGGTGGGCGTGATCAAGGCGTATACGACGCGGG
>JAQCIA010000320.1 GCA_027620105.1 Verrucomicrobiota bacterium
TGGAAATGAACGACGATACCTGGCACCTGGTGAAGAACACCAACAAGGTCACCGGATTCGTCGGCGGCTCGGCGATGCGGCCCACGCCGATCTCCGAGAAGGAGGTCAACGCCATCATGCAGCAGATGCGCGAGGGTGTGGAAAAGCCCAAGCCCAGGGTGCTGTTCGAGAACGGCGAGATGGTGCGCGTGAAGGATGGCCCGTTCACCGACTTCCAGGGCACCGTGGAGGACGTGAACTACGAGAAAAGCCGGCTGCGCATCGCAGTCACGATTTTTGGGCGCTCGACTCCGGTCGAGTTGGAGTTCGGTCAGGTCGAGAAGGCCTGAGCGTTTTAGACGGGGAGGGCGCTTCGGCGTCCGCATGCACCCGACAGGAGAGTCGTCATGGCAAAGAAAGTCGTCGGCTTCATCAAGCTTCAGGTACCGGCGGGAAAGGCGAACCCCTCGCCGCCCATCGGACCCGCGCTCGGCCAGCGCGGCCTCAACATCATGGAATTCTGCAAGGCGTTCAATGCCCAAACGCAGAAGGTGGAGCCCGGCCTGCCTCTGCCCGTGGTCATTACCGCGTACGTGGACAAGAGCTTCAGTTTCATCATCAAGACGCCGCCCGTCACGGTGCTGATCAAAAAAGCCGCGGGAATCGAGTCCGGCAGCCCGCGCCCGCACACCGACAAGGTTGGCAAGATCACGCGCAAGCAGGTCGAGGAAATCGCCAAGGCGAAGACGCCGGACCTGACTGCCGCCGACCTGGACGCTGCGATGCGCACGGTCGCCGGCAGCGCGCGTTCGATGGGCGTCCTGGTGGAGGGCATGTAAATGGCGCACGTTTCCAAGCGCAGGAAAGCGATGGGCGGCAAGGTTGACCATGCCAAGCCCTACTCCGTCATGGATGCAATGAAGCTGATCAAGGAACCCGCCACCGCCAAGTTCGACGAGGCAGTGGATGTCGCGGTCAACCTCGGCATCGATGCCTCGAAGTCGGACCAGACCGTGCGCGGCGCGGTGGTGCTTCCGGCCGGTACCGGGAAAAAGGTGCGTGTCGCGGTATTCGCGTCGGGCGACAAGGCCCAGGCGGCGAAAGCCGCGGGCGCGGAGATCGTCGGTATGGAGGACCTCGCGGAGCTGGTGAAAGCCGGCAAGCTCGACTTCGACATTGTGATCGCTGAACCCGCAGCGATGCGCGTGGTCGGCGGGCTCGGCCAGATCCTTGGCCCGCGCGGCCTGATGCCGAATCCGAAAGTCGGCACGGTGACGCCGGACGTCGCGACGGCGGTGAAGAATGCGAAGGCCGGCCAGGTCCAGTTCCGCGCCGACAAAACGGGCATCGTGCAGTGCACGATCGGCCGCGCGTCGTTCACGCCGGAACAGTTGCGCGACAACCTTGCGGCGCTGGTGGATGCACTGAACAAGTCCAAGCCGCAGCATACGAAGGGGATCTTCCTGAGGAAGCTCTCGGTATCGAGCACGATGGGAGTCGGGGTCAAGGTAGACCCCGCCTCGCTGCAGGCGCAGTAGGCAGTGTAGGGACTTTGGGCTGCCGCTCTGACGAGCGGCTGCTGTCAAAGACCGCAGGGGCCGGAAGTTCCGGCTTAAAGGAGCAGCACCCTGCGCAGACGGCGCACCCGAAGCAGGAATGCCATGTGGTTCCTGATTCAAGGTCGCCAGGGTGGATCGCCGCAAACGGCGCTCCGTTTGACTAACGTAAGGAGGTAGACCTTGAGTCTCAGTCTGGAGCAGAAGCAAGCGGTTGTTGCCGAGATTGCCGCACAGCTGGCGCAGGCCCAAGCGGTGATCGTCGCGGAAAATCGCGGCCTCACTGTCGAGGCGGTCACCAGCCTGCGCGCGAAAGCGCGCAAGTCCGGGCTCTACCTGCGCGTGCTGAAGAACTCGCTCGCGCGGCAGGCCGTCAAGGGCACGCCGTTCGAGATGCTGACCGACCAATTGGCTGGTCCGCTGATGTACGGCATGGCGCAGGACCCGGTGGCCGTCGCCAAGGTGCTGTCGGAGTTTGCCAAGGACAATGAGCGGTTTGTCATCAAAGCGGGCGCGATGCCCAACGCCATGTTGTCCTCAAAGGACGTCAAGGCGCTGGCGACGATGCCCAGCCGCGACGAACTGCTGGCAAAGCTCCTCGGCACCATGCAGGCGCCGATCGCGAAGCTGGCGCGCACCATGAACGAGGTCCCGGGCAAGTTCGTCCGGACGCTCGCCGCGGTGCTGGCCGCCAGGGAAAAAGCTGCTTAATCAGGAACCCATTCAGGAGAACACCATGGAACGTGCACAGATTCTGGAAGCTGTATCGAAATTGACGGTCCTCGAGCTTTCGCAGCTCATCAAGGACATGGAAGAGAAGTTCGGCGTGTCGGCCGCGGCTGCCGTAGCGGTTGCCGGCCCGGCGGCCGCAGCGGCGGCGCCCGTCGAGGAGCAGACCGAGTTCACCGTGATGCTGAACGCCTGCGGCGAGAACAAAGTCAACGTGATTAAGGCGGTGCGCGAGGTCACGAGCCTGGGCCTGAAGGAGGCCAAGGATCTCGTCGACGGTGCGCCCAAGGCGGTGAAGGAGGGCGTCTCGAAAGCGGATGCGGACGCGGTGCTGAAGAAATTGATCGACGCCGGCGCGAAGGCGGAAATCAAGTAAGGAACTTCGGAATCCCGGGGCGGTCAGAATGGCCCCCCGCGGATTCCGGACAAACAAAGGGCCTTGATTTAACAGGGTCTTTTGTCTGTCCCGCAGCGTTCTTGGAGCCTTCATGACTTACTCGTTGACCGAGCGTAAGCGCATCCGCAAGAGTTTCGCCAAGCGAGCCACGGTGCAGACCGTGCCGTTCCTGATCGCCACGCAGCTCGAGTCCTACACCGCGTTCCTGCAGGCGCACATGGCGCCGGAGCGCCGCCGCAACGAGGGGTTGCAGGCGGCGTTTACCTCGATCTTCCCGATTACCAGTCATTCCGGCAACGCGCGACTGGAATTCGTCAGCTTCCAGCTCGGCGAGCCGCCGTTCGACGTCAAGGAGTGCCAGCAGCGCGGCCTGACCTATGCCAGCCCGCTGCGCGCCAAGGTGCGCCTGGT
>JAQCIA010000321.1 GCA_027620105.1 Verrucomicrobiota bacterium
GGGAAGGTTATGGGCTGGGACCAGGGCAACTACGCCGGCTATCCGCTCTGCTACCACTACTTTCCCCTCACGTTCATCGTGTCGGCGCTGCTGAGCCTGGTCATGCCGATGCAGGTGGCGTTCAAGCTGACAACGATCCTCGGCACGCTGCTGATGCCTTTCTGTGTCTACTTTGCCCTGCGGGCCATGAAATTCAAGTTCCCCATTCCGGTGATCGGCGCCATGTTCTCGGTCGCGTTTCTGCTGCACGAAGCCAACTCGATGTGGGGAGGAAACCTGCTCAGCACCCTGGCCGGCGAGTACTCCTACGGCCTCAGCCTGGCCTTCATGGTGCTGCTGTCCGGAACGCTGTATGCGGGAATCGAGGAGAAGAACCGCATCTTCCAAAACGCCTTCCTGGTTTTCCTGATCGGCTTCAGCCACGGCTTCACGCTCGTATTCACGTGCGTGATCGCGGCGTTCTTCCTGATCACCCGGCGGAACTTCGTCGCGAACTTCATCTATCTTTTCAAGGTCTTCGGCCTCGGCGGGCTCCTGCTCGCCTTCTGGATTGTGCCGTTCTACGCCAACCTGCCTTACGTCACCAGCTTCGTGACCAAGTGGCACGTGGAGTCCTGGCGGGAATACGCCCCGGTTATCCTGTGGCCGTTCATCGGAATCAGCGTCCTGGCCTTTCTGTTGAACCTGTTCGACCGCCGCGCGCACTACCTCGCCTACATCCTGGCGCTTTCCATCGTCATGTACTTCTGCGGCACCTACCTGGGCATGCTGGACATCCGCTTCATTCCCTTTGCGCAGCTCTACGTCACGGTTGTGGCCGCCACGGTGCTGATGGTCTTCCTGAGCTCGATCCGGTATCGCGAGATCCTGCCGTTCATCCTGTTCGTGAGCCTCGTCCTCTGGGTCCACCCCAAAGTCTCCAAGGCGCCGTTGTGGGTGAAATGGAACTACGAAGGCGTCGAAGGGAAGACAACCTGGCCGCTGCTGCAGGATATCCACAGCTTCCTGCGCGGCTCGGGCAACGGCCGCGTCGTCTACGAGCACTCGCCTGAAAACAACGCGTTCGGCACGGAGCGCATTTTCGAGAACCTCTCCCACTTCGCGGGCCGCAACACCCTCGAAGGCCTCTACATGCAGTCGTCCATCAGCTCGCCGTTCGTGTTCTACATCCAGTCCCAGGTCGGAAAGGTCTGCTCGGCGCCCTTCCCGGGATATTCGTACGGGCAGCTCGATCTGCGCGCCGTCTTGCCGCGGCTGAACCTGTTCAACGTGACGCACTACATCGCGCGCAGCGCGGAAGCCAAGGCACAGGCGCGCACCATCCCGGAGCTGAAGCTGGAAAAGACCGTAGCCCAGTACGAAATCTACCGCGTGGCAACCTCCGACGGGCGCTACGTGGTGCCGCTCGCCGTCGAGCCGGTGCTGTTCCGCACGAAGAGCTGGAAGAGGGATTTTCACAAGTGGTTCGTCAACCCGAACGTGCTGGACATCCCCCTCGTTCACATCCCGAAGCCGGACGCCGCCGACCTGGAACGCTTCGCCTTGCAGTCCGACAGCTTCCTTGACCTGCCCCGCGTGGCGCTTCCCCTTTCCGGCGCGGCCATCGAGGAGAAGATCGGGCCGGAAGGCATCGAATTCACCACGCCGCTCGTCGGGCGGCCGCACCTCATTCGCGTCTCCTATCATCCGAACTGGCGCGTCACCGGAGCCGACCGGATCTACCTCGTCTCGCCATCGTTCATGCTCGTCTACCCCACCGAAGCGCAGGTCAAACTGCACTTCAGCAAGAGCGGATTCAACCGCCTGGGCGAATTGATGAGCCTGGCGGCCCTGGCCATCATACTGACGCCGCCGGTGCGGGCGTGGAGAAAGAAGAGGCGGACGCCGTCATGAACGAAAACCCGGAGCTGTCCGTCGTCGTTCCCGTCTTCAACGAGGAAGGCAACGTCTCCGAGCTGTACGCTCGCGTGACGGCTGTTCTCCAGAAGACCGGCGTTGCGCACGAGATCATCTTTGTGGACGACGGCAGCGCCGACGCTTCGCTGGAGCGCATGGGGGAACTGTCCGCGCGCGATCCGCGCGTGAAGGTCATCAGCTTCTCGCGCAATTTCGGGCACATGCAGGCCCTGTGCGCCGGCCTGGACCACGCCGCCGGCAAGGCCGTGATCACCATGGACGCCGACCTGCAGCATCCGCCGGATCTGATTCCGGCGCTGATGGCGAAATGGCGCGAGGGATACGAGGTCGTCGGCACCATCCGCGAGGAAGCCACGGAAACGGGCCTTTTCAAGAGCGCGACTTCACGCTTCTTTTACTGGTTGATGAGCCGGATTTCCGGGACCAAGCTGCCGCGCGGCGCGGCCGACTTCCGGCTTCTGGACCGCAGCGTGGTCCAGACGCTGACCGGCATGCGCGAGCGCGCCCGGTTCCTGCGCGGCCTGATCGGCTGGATCGGCTACCGCCAGACGTTCCTGCCCTACCGCGCCGACCCGCGCTTCGCCGGCCAGACGAAGTACTCGCTCTCGCGCATGCTGCGCTTCGCGCTGGATGGCATCACCTCGTTCTCCTCTTTTCCGCTGAAACTGGCGACTTACGTGGGGGCCTGCATTGCGCTGGTCAGCTTCTTCTACGCCGCTTACGCGATCTACATCAGGCTCTTCACCGACCGCGCCATCACCGGATGGGCCTCGGTGCTGATCGCCGTTCTCTTCGTCGGAGGGGTGCAGCTCATCTTCCTCGGAGTGATCGGCGAGTACCTGAGCCGCGTCTACGAGGAAGCCAAGCAGCGCCCCCTTTACATCGTGCGCCGCAAGATCGGGTTCTGATGCAGACGGATTCGCAAGATCCCACCTTCACGGGCGTGCTGCGCAGCTACCGCGACGCCTTTCGCAAGCTGTGGCGCGGCATCGCGCGGTTCCGCACGGCTCGGCCCATGACCAAGGTCGTGATTGTGATCGCCCTCCTGCTCGCCGGACTGGCGGCGACGTCCGCCGTTGCCCTGCGCCACCCGGCCCGGCGCGCGGAGCTGGCTCAGCGCTGGGCGCAATGGCGCCCGCCCGCCGCGAC
>JAQCIA010000322.1 GCA_027620105.1 Verrucomicrobiota bacterium
TTCGAGCGCGAAACGGTGTCCGTCCGCTATCGTGCGGAGTTTCTCGAAGTGCCGCGGGAAAAGGTCGACTACATGGATGTGTCGCCCAAGCAGGTCGTGAGTATCGCGGCCGGTTTGATTCCGTTTCTGGAACACGACGACGCCAACCGTGCCTTGATGGGCGCGAACATGATGCGGCAGGCCGTACCGCTGCTGCGGACGGAGCGCCCCTATGTGGCCACGGGTCTCGAAGAACGCGCGGCGCAGGATTCACGCGTCATGGTGGTGGCGAACGACAAGGGCAAGGTTGCCTTCGTGTCCGCTGAACGCATCGTGGTGACGCCGGACGGGAAGATGCCGGCACGGCGCGGCAGCAAGGATGAAGGGGTGCAGGATTTTGACCTGCAGAAGTTCCGGCGCACCAATGCCGGCACCTGCTTCAATCAGAAGCCCGTGGTGCGGGTGGGACAGACGGTTCGCAAGTCGCAGGTGCTGGCCGATGGTCCCGCGACATGTGAGGGCGAAATGTCCCTCGGGAAGAACCTGCTTGTGGCGTTCATGCCCTGGGCGGGCTACAACTTTGAGGACGCGATCCTGGTCAGCGAACGCATTGTGCGTGAGGATGTCTTCACGTCGTTGCACATTCAGGATTTCGAGGTTGGCGCACGGGACACGAAGCTGGGCCCGGAAGAAATCACGCGTGACATTCCGAATGTCGGCGAAGAAGCGTTGAAGAATCTCGGACCAGACGGCGTGATTCGCATTGGCGCGGAAGTAAAGCCGGGCGACATTCTGGTCGGCAAGATCACACCGAAGAGTGAGACGGAACTTGCGCCGGAAGAGCGCCTGTTGCGGGCGATCTTCGGTGAGAAGGCTGCCGAAGTGCGCGACACGTCGCTGACGGTGCCGAGTGGCACGACGGGCATCGTGATGGATATCAAGGTGACGTCGCACAAGGACATGAAGCGTCCGGGCGAAACACCGGCGGAGCGGCGCACACAGCTCAAGGACGCCAAGGAAGACCACAAGCGGCGACTTGCGGAGCTGACAGAAGAGCTGACGCAGGCGCTGAGCAACATCCTGCTGGGTGAGAAAATCCCGCTCGACGTGATGGATGCGGAAAAAGGCGAAATTCTGATTCCCGCCAATCGCAAGATTACCAAGACCCTGTTGCGCAAACTGGCCGCGGCGGGGAATCATATTCAGATCGAGAGCAGCCCGATCCAGATGAAGATCGACGAGATCATTAACGACTTCAGTCCAAAGTTCGCGGAACTGGACACGGATCAGGAGCAGGCGCTCGATCGGATTGAAAGCGGCGACGAGGTGGACCAGGGCATCATCAAGCAAGTGCGGGTCTATGTGGCCGCCAAGAAAAAGCTGGCGGTGGGTGACAAGCTGGCGGGTCGGCACGGGAATAAGGGCGTGGTCGCGCGGATCATGCCGGATTGCGAAATGCCGTTCCTGCCGGATGGAAGTCCCGTGGATATCGTGTTGAATCCGCTGGGCGTGCCATCGCGCATGAACCTGGGCCAGCTCTTTGAAACACATCTGGGAGCCGCCTGCAAATTGCTCGGCCTGTTTGCGGCGACGCCGGTGTTTGACGGTATTTCCGAGAAGCGCATCAACGCGTATCTGACGCAGGCCAAGCTGCCGGAAGATGGCAAGAGTGTGCTGTTCGATGGGCGGACCGGTTTGCCGTTTGACCAGCGCGTGGTGGTGGGGCAGATCTACATGCTGAAGCTGCACCATCTGGTGAGCGACAAGATTCATGCCCGCGCGGTGGGTCCGTATTCACTGGTGACCCAGCAGCCGCTGGGGGGCAAGGCCCAGTATGGCGGACAGCGCATGGGCGAAATGGAAGTGTGGGCGCTGGAAGCCTATGGCGTTGCCTATGCACTGCAGGAGCTGCTCACGGTCAAGAGCGATGACGTGGCCGGACGCACGCGCATCTACGAGTCGATCGTGAAGGGTGAAAACACGCTGCACGCGGGCATGCCCGAATCGTTCAGCGTTTTGATCAACGAACTGCGCGGGCTGTGCCTTGATGTCAAGGTTGGTAACGATAAGCCGACACCCAAGCTATAGTGGCGCGACGAGGAGTTTGACCATGAGTTATTTTCCCGCAACTGAAATTATGGGCGAAGGTGAATTTGAGACCTTTAACTCCGTCGGCATCACCTTGGCGTCGCCGGAACTGATCCGTTCGTGGAGCCGGGGGGAAGTCAAGAATCCGGAAACGATCAACTACCGCACGTACAAGCCGGAGCGGGGTGGTCTTTTCTGTGAGCGCATTTTCGGACCGACGCGTGACTGGGAGTGCAGTTGCGGCAAGTACAAGCGCATCAAGCACAAGGGCGTGATCTGTGACCGCTGCGGTGTTGAGGTGACGGTATCGCGGGTTCGCCGCGAGCGCATGGGGCACATCGAGCTGGCTGTGCCGGTGTCGCATATTTGGTTCTTCAAGTGCACCCCGAGCCGCATCGGACTCATGCTGGACATGACGACGGCGAGTCTCGAGCGCGTGTTGTACTACGAGGACTACCTGGTGACGGAGCCCGGCGACACGCCGCTCAAGGAGCGTCAGCTCCTGAACGAAATGGAATACCGCGAAGCCTTGGAGAAATACGGGGAATCCTTTGAGGCCAAGATGGGCGCTGAGGCGATTCGCGATGCGCTGCGCAAGCTCGATCTCGCCAAGCTCATGGACGAGATGGAAGTGCAGATGGAACGCACGCGCAGCAAGCAAACGCGCAAGAAGCTCTCCAAGCGTATGAAGTCGGTCGAGGGTTTCCGCACGAGCGATACGCGCCCGGAGTGGATGATTCTGGAGGTGCTCCCCGTGATTCCGCCGGAGCTGCGCCCGTTGGTGCCACTGGAAGGGGGACGCTTCGCGACTTCGGATTTGAACGATCTCTATCGTCGCGTGATCAACCGTAACAACCGCCTGAAGAATCTCCAACAGCTCAAGACGCCGGATGTCATCATCCGCAACGAAAAGCGGATGCTGCAGGAAGCGGTGGATGCGGTCTTTGATAATGGTCGCCATGGCCGAGCCGTGGCGGGTGCGGGCAACCGCCCCCTGA
>JAQCIA010000323.1 GCA_027620105.1 Verrucomicrobiota bacterium
GAGGCGCCGGATCAGATCAGCAAGGTGGTGTGGGATTCCTGGGCCGAACTGCATCCCTCCACCGCCGCTAGGCTCGGCGTGCGGGAAGGTGACGTGGTGGAGATCACCTCCGCGCATGGCGCGATCAAGGTCAAGGTCTACGTGTTCAAGGGCGTGCATCCCGACGCGATCGCGGTGCCGCTGGGCCAGGGCCATGAAGGCTATGGCCGTTATGCCAATGGCATCGGCGCGAACCCGCTGAAAATCCTCAGCCCCGCAATCGAAGCCAGGACCGGCGAACTTGCGCTGTACGGCACGCGTGTCAAGGCGACCCGCACCGGCGTGCACGAAGAACTCGTCAAGGAAGGCCGCAACAACATCTCGCAACGTAGCCGCAAGCTGGTGGTAACGATCAGCGCCGAACAGTTCCGGCGCACCGAAGGAGTGTAATTCACATGTCTCTGGAAAATCTGACACAGGACTGGTCCTACTACCGCAACGGTATTGAGGAGGGCGGCTTCCATAATTACGAGCACCGCTGGGGCATGGCCATCGACCTCAATGCCTGCATCGGCTGCAACGCGTGCTCTACCGCCTGCTACGCGGAGAACAACCTCGCCGTGGTGGGCAAGGAGCGTTTTTCCAAAGGCCACTACATGCACTGGATGCGCATTGAGCGCTACTGGGATGAAGATCAGGCGAAGGCGGAGTTTCCCGATCAGGGCGCGAACTTCCTGCCCATGCTGTGCCAGCAGTGCGGCGCCGCGCCGTGCGAGCCGGTGTGCCCGGTGGCAGCGACCTACCACACGCCGGACGGTCTGAACGCGCAGGTGTACAACCGCTGCATCGGCTCGCGCTACTGCAGCAACAACTGCCCGTATCGCGTGCGTTATTTTAATTTCTGGTCTTACCCGGAATCCGCTTGGCCGGCGCCATTGAATCTGCAACTCAACCCCGACATCACGGTGCGCGACAAGGGTGTGATGGAAAAGTGTACGTTCTGCGTGCAGCGCATCCGAGTCGCCAAGGACACGGCCAAGATGGAAAACCGCAAGATAAAGGACGGTGAATTCACCACTGCCTGCGCGCAGGCTTGCCCCACCAGCGCGATCCACTTTGGCGACCTCATGGACGCCGAGAGCGCGGTAACCAAACTGTGGGCCAAACACCAGGTCAAGCGCCATGACGACGAGGGGTTGCCGGTGAGCACGCAGCACAAACAGAATCCCGCGCTGCGCGGTTATCGTGTGCTGGAGGAACTCAACACCGACCCGTCTGTGATGTACCTCGAGCGCGTGCGCGAAGAGCTGGCCTAAGGGAACGCGTCATGAAAGAAACTGAACTACACCACGACAAAGACATCCGCGAAGATCTGGCCTGGTCGCAGATCAACAGCGATATCATGAAGAGCCTGGAGAATCCGCGCCGGGGCTTTTGGTATACCGTGATCGGCTGCCTGGTACTGCTGGCCATCGGCATCACGGCGGAAGTGCTGCAATACATGTACGGCATGGGCCGGTCCAAGAACCATCCGCACATGTGGAATCTGTACATCGCCACCTTCATCTTCTGGATCGGCATGAGCCACTCCGGCACGCTGCTGTCGGCGATCCTGCACATTGTGCATGCCGACTGGCGCAAACCGATTTACCGTTTCGCCGAGGCCATGACTACTTTCTCGCTCATGACCGCGCTCTTGTTCCCGGTGATCCATCTCGGGCGCTTGTGGAATTTTTACTGGGTGATTCCCTACGTTCCCGCGCGCGGCACCTGGCCGAATTTCCGTTCACCCTTGTCGTGGGACGGGTTCGCCATCATGACCTACCTCACGTCGTCGGCGCTGTTCCTCTACATAGGTATGCTGCCCGACCTCGCCATCGCGCGCGACAACACCACCGGCTGGCGCAAAAAGCTATACAGCACGCTGTCGCTGGGCTGGTACGGCAGCGACCGCCAGTGGCGCATCTTCCGCAAGGCCTACATGCTGATGGCGATCTTCCTGATTCCGCTGGCGGTGTCGGTGCACTCCATCGTGTCGTCCGACTTCGCCATGTCCATCATGCCCGGCTGGCACGTTACCACCTTCCCGCCTTACTTCGTGTCGGGCGCGCTCTACTCCGGCTGTGCGGCGATCGTCACCTTGTTTATCCTGCTGCGTTACTACTTCCGCTGGGAGGAGTACATGACGCTGGCAATTCTGGAGAAGATTTGCAAACTCACCTTCGCCATCGCCATGGTGTGGACGTATCTGAATCTGGTCGAGTTCGCCTCGGTGTGGTACGGCCATGACATCTATGGCAAGGAAGTGCTGTGGGCCAAGATGACCGGGGCTTACGCGCCGGTGTTCTGGAGCATGATGTTCTTCGGCTCGGTGCTGCCGTTCACGCTCGCCTTCCGCAAGCTGCGCCGCCACATCCCCACCATGATGACGGTGTCCATTCTGCTCAACGTCGGCATGTGGCTGGAACGCTGGATGATCATCTCGCCCACGTTGTCCCAGTCGTTCTATCCCTGGTCGTGGGACGTGATGTGGCCTACCCTCACGTCGTGGGGTATCGTGCTGGGCAGCTTCGGCTGGTTCGGCCTGCTGTTCCTGACGTTCGTGAAGATATTCCCGTCGGTGTCCATGTATGAAGTGAAGGAAATGGTCTACCACCGCCGCTTGGCCAGTGAAAAAGCGCAAGCCGAACGGCGCAACACCGGCGGTGCGCAGCCGGCCTTCAGCCTTAGCATGAGAAAGGAGGACGGCTCATGAAAAAGACGCGCCGCATTCTCGGTTTGTTTGGCAATTTTGATGAAGCCACGAACGCGATTTACGACATCCGCGCCAGCAAGATAGCAGGCCTGTCAGTGGATGACGTGACGCTGATCTCGCCCATCGAGCACCCGGATGTCGAGGAAGCGCTGGGTGACCGCCCGGTGAGCGTGCAGTATTTCACCTTCTGCGGCGGCCTGTTCGGGCTGGTCGGAAGCTGGTTGTGGATTGCATCAGCACAGGCCAGTTTTCTGGTGCAGCCGCAGGGCGGCAAGCCCGTGGTCACGCTGGTGTCGAATTTTGTCCTGAGCTACGAGATGATGATTCTGG
>JAQCIA010000324.1 GCA_027620105.1 Verrucomicrobiota bacterium
CGCGCCGGCTATCCATCATCGACCTCGAAAGTGGCCATCAGCCGGTCCACAACGAGAACAAGACCGTCTGGGCCGCCTTTAATGGCGAAATCTACAATTACCGCGAGCTCACCACCCTCTTGCAGCGCCGCGGTCACCGCTTTTCCTCGAAAAGTGACACCGAGGTCATCGTCCATGCCTATGAAGAGTTCGGTGACGAGTTCTTGGAGCACCTCAACGGCATGTTTGCCATTGCCGTCTGGGATGCGCCCAATCGCCGCCTGCTCCTCGCCCGCGACCGCACCGGTATCAAGCCCCTCTATTACACGCAGCAGAAGGACGCGCTTGTCTTCGGCTCGGAAATCAAGGCGATTCTCGCCTACCCCGGCATCCCCCGCACCATCGACCTGGTCGCCCTGAACGAGTACCTCAGCTTTGAGTACGTCCCCACACCCCGCTCGATCTTCCAGGGCATCGCCAAACTGCCGCCCGGCCACCTGCTCTCCTACACCGTCGGCGGCGAAATCCATGTGCAGTCCTACTGGGATGTGAACCTGTCCCGTAGCGAAGGCGTCCAACCCAAGCGCATTCAGGACTACACCGCCGAGTTGTCCCAGATCATGCGCGACGTGGTGCAGAAGGAAATGATCAGCGATGTGCCCATCGGCGTCCTCCTGAGCGGCGGCATCGATTCCAGTGCCGTGGCCGCCCTGATGACCGAGCTTTCGCCCGGCAACGTGAAAAGCTTCTCGATCACCTTCGACGATCCCTCTTTCGATGAATCGCAATATGCCCAGCAGGTGGCCCGACACCTCGGCACGGATCACCACGAACTCAAGCTCACCCCTTCCACGGCCGTCGACCTCATGCCCAAAATCGCCGCCTGCATGGATGAACCCCTCGGCGACTCTTCCCTCGTGCCCACCTACTTGCTCTCCCAGTTCACGCGCGGCTACGTGAAGACCGCCCTCGGCGGCGACGGCGGCGATGAAATGTTCGGCGGCTATCCAACTTTGAAAGCCCATCGCCTGGTGGAATACTACGAACGGCTCGTGCCCGGCTTCGTCCGCCTGCGCCTCATTCCCTGGCTCGTGAACCGCTTGCCGGTCTCCTACGACAACATCAGCCTCGATTTCAAAATCCGCCGCTTCATCGGCGGGCGCGGCGTCCCCCTCGTGGTCCGCCACCACCGCTGGCTCGGCTCCTTCACGCCGGAAGAAAAGCGCCGCCTGCTCGTGCCCGGCGCCCACCTCCAGGAAAAAGACGCCTACGACGTCGCCTTCCGCCATCTGCAAACCTGCCAGGCGCGGGACCCCATCAACCAGGTCCTCTATTGCGACATGAAGCTCTACCTCGAAGGCAATATCCTGCCCAAAGTCGACCGCGCCAGCATGGCCAATTCCCTCGAAGTGCGCGTGCCTTTCCTGAACCACACGCTCGTCGAATACGTGGCCTCCCTACCCCACCACCTCAAGCTGCATGGCATGACCAGCAAGTACCTCCTGCGCGAGTGCCTCAAGGGCCGCATTCCCGAAAACGTCCTCAAGCGCGGCAAGAAAGGCTTTAACATGCCCGTCGCCAAGTGGCTCACCGGCCCCCTGCGCCCACTCATGGAAGACATGCTCTCCGAATCGCGCCTGAAACGTGACGGATTTTTCAATCCCGCTGCCGTGCGCACCCTGCTCGACGACCACCTCGCCGGCCGCCAGGACCAGCGCAAGCTGCTCTGGACGCTTCTAGCCTTCCAACTCTGGCATGACCGATGGGGGAAGTGACCCACCGTGCGCTGGACCGCCGAAAAGATTCCCGCACGCCCCAACACCCGGCCTGACATGGTCGCGGCCCCGCAAATTCAGTTATGCCGGGAGGGCGCGGTGCCACCCGCGCCGTTCTCGCGCAATATCCGCAATGCGGGATTCGCAGCACCCCCATGAAATCCCCCCGCCTGCTCCTCATCAACTACGAGTTCCCCCCGCTGGGTGGCGGCGCCGGCACCGCCACCGCCGCACTCGCCCGTGAATTTGCCGCGCAGGGCGCCGATGTCTGTGTACTCACCTCCGCCTTCGGTGACCTCCCGCGCTTTTCCGAAGAAAACGGGTTCCGCGTGCATCGCATTCCCGTGATTCGCCGCCGCGCGGACCGCTCGTCGGTCTTCGAAATGATCACCTTCATGCTCAGCGCCGCCTGGCACGGGCTGCGCCTCACGCGAAACTGGCGTCCCGACGCCAGCCTCGCCTTCTTTGGCATTCCCGGGGGCCCCGTCGCCCTCTGGCTCAAGTGGACGCGCGGAATCCCCTACGTCGTGTCCCTGCGCGGCGGCGACGTCCCCGGTCACCAGGCCGGCCAGCTCGATACGCACCACCGCCTGACCCGCCCCTTTATCAGGATCGTCTGGCGACACGCGCGCCGCGTCGTCGCCAACAGCATCGGCCTGCGCGACCAAGCCCTCCGCACCGCCCCCAGCCTGAACATCCCCGTCATCCCCAACGGCGTCGACACAACCCAATTCTCCCCTCCCTCCCCTCAGCCCTCAGCTTTCAGCCCTCCTCCCTCCTCCGTCATCCCTCTCCTCTACGTTGGCCGCCTCAGCCCGGAAAAGGGACTCGCCGACGCCCTGACCGCCCTCGCCACCCTGCGCGAAATTCCCTGGACCTTTACGATCATCGGCGACGGCCCTGACCGCGACGCCCTCGAAGCCCGGGCCACACAGCTCGGCCTCGCGGAGCGCGTCACCTTCGCCGGCTGGCTCTCCCGCGAAAAACTGCCCGATGCCTACCGGGCCGCCCGCATCTTCCTCTTTCCCTCCACCGACGAAGGCATGCCCAACACCGTCCTGGAAGCCATGGCCAGCGGCCTCCCCGTCATCGCCCGCCGCATCGCCGGCTGCGAAGACCTCATCCGCAACAACCAAACCGGCATCCTCGTCCCAACCGCCAGCATCCCCGCCCTCACGGATGCCATCGATACGCTCCTGCGTAACACGACAGTCCGCGCAAGCATGGGCTCAGCAGCACGGACGCGCGCGCTAAGTCATTTTTCATGGGAGAAATCACCCATCGGATACCGATCCCTGCTGACATGTG
>JAQCIA010000325.1 GCA_027620105.1 Verrucomicrobiota bacterium
GTGGATGTCCGCTGCGTCCCGCGACGGCCACAGCGTCATTCCGCCATGTTCAGCTTTTTCAGCTTTGGTGAGATCACGAAGCGGCAATAGGGCTGATTGCGGTTGTTGTTGAAGTAGTTCTGGTGGTGGGTTTCGGCCGCGTAGAAGGTGTCGGCGGTGCGGATTTCCGTGACGATCGGTTTGTGAAACTTTCCCGAGGCCTGCGCTTTTTTCAGGGAGGCCTCTGCGGTGACCTTCTGGGCGTCGGTATAGCAGTACACGACGGAACGATATTGCGGGCCGACGTCGTTGCCCTGTCCGTTGGGCTGGCTAGGGTCGTGCGCCTGCCAGAAAATATCGAGCAATTCGTCGAACGTGATTTTCGCGGGGTCGTACGTGAGGCGGATCACTTCCGCGTGCCCGGTGTTCCCTTCGCAGACCTGCTTGTACGTTGGGTTGGGGACCGTGCCGCCCTGATACCCGGAGACCACTTCTGTTACGCCCTCCACGCGTTGGAAAACGGCTTCACCGCACCAGAAACAGCCGAGTCCGAGGGACACATATTCGGTTGAGGATGTATTGGTCGGTGCGATGTTGTTGTCCATGTTGCTCACCGGTTCTGCGACGGCCGCGCAGGCCAACAGGCCCAGCGCCACGGTCATTGCCAGGGATTGCGTTGACATGCGTGAATTGTAGCATGGCTGGGCCATGCGGGGGAACCGTGAAGACGCAGCGTGTTGCCCTTTCGAACTATCTCCGAACACGGTGCGGCGTTCAGAAGTGATAGCGCGCGGAGACGCCGACGGTGGCGTCATCGATGTAGATGATCCGGGCGCCGAGGGAAACGTTGGGGGCGAAGTACACATCGGCGCCGAAGAGGGCGCCGGCATCCTGCGATTCTTCGAAGTCCAGGCCGGTGCCATCAATATCCCCATCGATCACGGTGTACACGGGGCCGGCATAGATCAGCAGGCTTTCCACGCCCCAAAATTCCATAGGCTCATTGGGCATTTCGAAGCTGAAGGGCAGGGCCATGGCGGTTTCCGTCCAGGTAACGTCGCCCGTGTCGCCGGCGGCGGCGGTTGTGTCCGCATACTCCGCGGTGAATCCGATGGCGAAGCGCCCACGCATGAAATCCGGCGTGGTCGTGTCGATGTGCCAGAGACTCGCGTTCAGTCCGAGGGACCAGCGCAAGCCGGCATCAAAATTATCGCCGGCGTCGGAGAAATCCAGCGAGTTCAGGAACATGGCGCCGGCCGTGCCGTGAATGGTGAGCCAGCTCAGGGCATCCACGCCGAGATAGGCGCTGTACGCATTCCCGTCGATGGTGCCGTCGATGGTGTTGCCGATAACGATATCACGTTTGATCAACTCTAGGCCGGCGCCAATGCTCACGCGCGGCATCTGCCGGGTTTCGATCAGGGAGCGGTCACCCATGTGTCCGGGCAGGGAGGCGGCGTGAACGGGAAGCGCAATCGCGAGCAGCAGCGTGAGTGAAGGGATCTGGATCGTTTTCATGACGCAGAATAGGTCGCGGGCGCGGGCAGGGGAAGGGAAAACGGATGGGGGCGAAGACCCGCATGACAGCCCGCATGACGGACCGTGACAACGGGGCGGTGAGTTGTTACATTTCGATTTCCGAGCCATCCTAATCTGGCTTGGGTGGGGGATGCCGCATGCATGCTAGTGCCAAGGTTGAAGCAGCCAAGCCGGCCAAGATCTGGTCCGTGATTGCGGCGTCCTCGGTCGGCACGATGATCGAGTGGTATGACTTCTATATTTTTGGCAGCCTGGCCACGGTCATCTCGCCGCTGTTCTATCCCCAGGGCAATGACACACTCGCGCTGATCGCGTACCTATCCACCTTCGCGGTCGGGTTCCTTGTACGCCCGTTCGGCGCCCTGTTCTTCGGGCGCATCGGCGACCTCGTGGGACGCAAGTACGCATTTCTGGTGACGCTGGTGGTCATGGGTGGGGCCACGGCGGTGATCGGCTTCTTGCCGACCTATGCGACCATCGGTATCGCTGCGCCGATCATTCTTCTGGTGATTCGCATCCTGCAGGGCCTGGCGTTGGGTGGTGAATACGGGGGTGCGGCGATTTACGTGGCCGAGCATGTGCCGGACGCTAAGCGCGGCTTTTACACGAGCTTCATCCAGATCACGGCAACGCTCGGATTGTTTGTGTCACTGGTGGTGATTCTGGCTGTGCGGAGTCAGATGAGTGATGAAGCGTTCCAAGCCTGGGGGTGGCGCATTCCGTTCCTGATCTCCATTGCCCTGGTTGGCGTCTCGCTCTACATCCGATTGCGCATGAAGGAATCGCCGATCTTTCAGCATCTCAAGAGCACGGGCATGAGTTCCACCCAGCCGCTGAAGGATGCCTTCACACAGTGGCCTAATCTCAAGCGCGTGCTGATTTCACTCTTTGGCGCCACGGCCGGACAGGGTGTGGTCTGGTACACGGGTCAATTTTATGCGCTCTTCTATATGCAGACGGTGCTGAAGGTGGATACGACCGCGGCCAATCATATTGTCGCGGTCGCCCTGTTGCTAGGCATGCCATTCTTTATTGTCTTCGGGGCCTTGTCGGATCGCATCGGGCGCAAGAAAATCATGATGGCCGGCTGCCTGCTGGCGGCGTTGTTCTACATTCCCATCTATCGCGCCATGCCGTCGGCGGCTGGCTCGGAGGTGGTGACCGTGCTCTCACAGCGCCACCCGGTGACCGGGGCCCTCACTCTGACCCCCCAGGTGATGGTCGATGGCGCGCTGCAGGCGGCGCCGAAGGTGCTGGCCTTCACAAGCTTCGGTGATCTGGTGGCGGATCCGCACGCATGGAAGTTGATCGGGCTGATCTTTATCCAAGTCATTTTTGTGACCATGGTTTATGGACCGATTGCGGCCTATCTGGTGGAAGCATTCCCGGCCAAAGTCCGATACACCAGTCTGTCGCTCCCGTATCATATCGGCAACGGTGTCTTCGGCGGGATGCTGCCGCTGATCGGATTGTCGATCGTGGCGCAGACGGGCAACATCTATGCGGGGCTCTACTATCCGATTGGTGTTGC
>JAQCIA010000006.1 GCA_027620105.1 Verrucomicrobiota bacterium
CGCCGGCGATGCCAGCGTGGCGCTGGCGATAAAAGAAGAGCGCCGCCGGGCCATGCAGGATCCGGTGGTGACCGCCGCGGAATTCGAACTCGCCATGTCAGGCGATCAGGACGTGACACAGGCACCCGAAGAGGACGCGGCGCTGCGGGCGCCGGAAACCAACAATACGGGCAGCGCGGATAACGCGCCAAGCGAACTCCCTGCGGCGCCCTCCACGGACATCGTTGCGCCGATCAATCCGAACGGGACAAAGGTCAAGGTCTATCCGCCAGAGAACAAGGTTCCGTTCGCCGACTCGGCCTTCAAGAAAATCGTGCTGAGCCGCACCGAGAATTCGCCAATGGGCAGGACGGTGGCGGTGGCGGCCTTGGTAATGGCGGAGTCCGACGTGAGGCGGCTTGACGGAATGCCGCGTCGGCAGGAAATCGTCGAACGTTGGAACCTGCGCCTGCAATTGCGTGTGCTCCCGGTTGCGGGTGAGCTTCAGAAGCTTGCCGTTTATGTGCAGCCCTACATCAAGAGTGCGCAAGCCCAGGGGCCGGTTTCGCCGGTGTTAGTCGATGTCATTCGTGTGGATTTGGCGCAGGTATCCACCGGGACGACCACCATTGATCTTCCCGCGGTGGAGTCAACGAAGCTGCGCGCGCGTGCGGGGCGCAATGCGTGGCAGGAATGGGGCAAGGAGTTTTACGGGGTGGTGATCAGCGTCTTCGACGCCACACCCACGCTTCTGTATCAAGGGGTATCCGTTCGCGGGTTGTTGAGTGAGGCTTCGGCTGAGCCGCCAAGCAACCCCCTGCACGCGCAGCCGTAGGAGGCGTGGGGTTCAGGCGCCGGCAAGTCCGTTCATGTCCGCGAGCACGCGATAGAGCGCCTGCGTGCCGTGGTTTTCCAGTCCGGTCGCCATGGCCCGGCGATAGAAATCGTGCGCCAGTGACAGGCCCGGCAGAGCCAGCTGCATGCGCCGCGCCTCGTCCAGTGCGACTCCCATGTCCTTGACGAACAGCTTGATGAAGAAACCGGGGGCGTAGTCTCCTTTCACGATGCGCCGACCGAGATTGTTCACGGCCCAGGACGCGGCGGCACCACTGCCGATGACGTCGATCACGCGCGCCTGGTCAAGTCCCGCGCGGTGCGCGTACAGCAGGCTTTCGACGACGCCAATCATATTCGACGCGGCCAGGATCTGATTGCACACCTTCGTGTGCTGCCCGGCGCCGGCGTCGCCCATGTGTGCAATGGTAGGTCCCAGACGCTGCAACAGCGGTGTGGCACGCGCCACCGCATCGGCGGCACCGCCAACCATGATGGCCAGCGTTGCCTCGCGCGCACCGACATCGCCACCGGACACGGGGGCATCCAGCGCCAGCACCCCGCGCGCGGCGGCCTCGGCATGGATACGCACTGCCAGGGCCGGTTGCGAACTGGTCATGTCGATGAGCATGGCACCGGGACGCGCGCCGGCGAGAACACCGTCCTCGCCCAGGATCACCTGCTCCGCTTCCGCGGGATACCCGACCATGGTGAAAATCGTGTCACTCTGCTCAGCCACAGCCCGTGGACTCGTGGCCCACGTCGCGCCGGCATCAAGCAGGCTCGACGCCTTTGATCGGGTGCGCGAATGCACGCGGACGGGAAACCCCGCGCGCAGGAAATGTGCGCACATGGCGGCGCCCATGACGCCTGTGCCGATCCAACCGATGTGTTGTGCTTGCATGATTCAGAGCCCGTTCCCGGCATTTTCAGACGCTTCGGCGGATGCACGCCGGATGCTGCCGCGACCGTGCCGTTGGCGAATGGTATCCACCGTGCGGCTCAATCGTTCTCGCCTGGGGTCCGAAGCGTTGTCGTCCCCCAGCAGGCTGAGCTGTTGTTCTGTCCGGTCAGAAAGTTTGCTCACACCAAATCCGACGAGGCGCACCGGTTGCTTGAGTGGTTCCGCGGCCAGCAAGGCCTCAGCTGTGCGCCGAAGGGTAATGTCGTCGCAGCAGGCGTGGGGGAGCGCGCGTTGCCGTGTGATTGTTTTGAAGCCCTGCCAGCGCAGCTTCAGGTGCACCACCGCGGCATAGACATGTGCCTCGCGCAAGCTGCGCCCGACGTCCTCAACGAGGTCGGCCAGCGTGCGTGCCACGACCGCACCATCGGAACAGTCACGCGCAAAGGTGTGTTCTCGCGAGATGCTTTTCTCCACGCGCTCGGTTTCGATGTCGCGCCCATCCTCGCCGTAGGCCAGCAGTCGCAGGTGGCACGCGGCATGTTTGCCGACGATGCTGGCGAGTGTCTGTTCCGAGACCGCCTGCAGCTCGCCGATGCAGCGAATGCCGCCCTGCTCCAGCATCTGCGCGGTCACGCGCCCAACGCCCCAGATGCGCGTGACGGGCAACGGCGCGAGAAAGGCGAGAATGCCTTCGCGAGCCGCGGGCACAACGGTTAATCCGTCCGGCTTGTGCAGATCGCTGGCGAGCTTGGCGAGAAACTTGTTTCCAGCCACGCCAACGGATGCGGTCAGGCCCGTCTCCGCCACGATGGCATCCTTGATGCGTTGCGCCACCACGGGGCCGTCACCAAACAGGCGGCCGGCGCCGGAGACATCCAGGAACGCTTCGTCAATGGAAAGCGGTTCGATGTACGGCGTGAACCGTTCCAGGATGGTAAAAATCTGGCGGGAGACATCGCGGTAGCGTTTGCCATTCACGGGCAGGAAGACGGCCTGTGGACAGAGACGGCCGGCATCGCGCGATGGCATCGCGCTATGGATGCCGAATTTTCGGGCTTCGTAGGACGCGGCGCAGACCACGCCGCGCTGGTCCGGCGGCGCGCCGACAATGACGGGTTTTCCACGCAACTCGGGGTGGTCATGCTGCTCCACCGCGGCGAAGAAGGCGTCCATATCCACATGCAGGATGGTCCGGTCCATGGCTTACCGTAGCGCTGGATGCGCGGATGGCCAATGGCAATCAGACGGTGCATGCCATTTGCTTGGAGTTGATGTCGTGAGCGTAGCCGAGTACAAAGGACTCCAAATTTGAGATTTACCCGTGAACAAAAATATAGATGTCGTGGCGCTGTTATCCGAGTTGGTGGCCTGCCCCAGCGTGAATCCGGCAGAGCGCAAGACCTTCCGCGCTCCCTACGGCGAGGGGGCCCTGGCCGACCTGCTGGCGGCCAGATTGCGGTCCTGGGGTGCGCAGGTCGAATTGCGCGAAGTCGTCCCCGGACGGCCGAACGTGATTGCCTGTTTTGAAGGGAAGGACACATCGCGTTCGCTGATGCTGGAGGCGCATAGTGATACGGTCCAGGCGTCGGACATGACGATACCCCCATTCGCGCCGACGGTGCGGGACGGCCGCCTGTATGGCCGCGGGGCATGCGACACCAAGGGCCCGATGGCCGCGATGCTGCAGGGGCTGCGCCAGGTGCTGGATGCGGACGGGCAACCACCCGTCACCGTCTACTTCGTCTCCACCTGCGATGAAGAGCAGGGGGCACGCGGGGCACGTGCGCTGATTCAGAAGGATTTTCGTCCCGATTGGGCGGTGGTGGGCGAGCCGACAGATCTGGCCATCTGCCACGCGCACAAGGGGACGCTGCGCTGGGCAATTGAGACGCAGGGGGTTGCCGTGCACAGTTCGGCACCTACACGCGGCGTGAACGCCATCTATCACATGACGCGCGTGATCGACATGATCGAGCGCGAAATCGCGCCGTCGTTGCGATCGCGGCAACACGCGCTGCTCGGCGAGGCCACGATCAGCGTGGGGGTCATACGCGGCGGGACACAATCCAATGTGGTCCCCGCAGCCTGCATGATCGAGATCGACCGCCGGCTGCTGCCCGGTGAATCCGCGGAGGCCATCACCGCGGCCATGCGCGGCCAACTGGATGCGCTCAAGGCGAAAACGCCAACCTTTGCCTACACGCTGCAGGCCTTGCAACACTACGAGCCCCTGGAAGTCCCGACGGACTCCGCGGCCTGCCGGCTTGCGGCGGAAGCCTGTGGCCGCGTGCTGCCTGCGGCCAAGTTCGTGACCGCCCCCTGGTCCTCCAACGCAGGCGTGTTTGCGGCATTGGGCGTGCCCTGCGTCCTCTTTGGCCCCGGTTCGATTCAACAGGCCCATACGAAGGATGAGTATATTGACCTGCGCGAATTGGAGCAGGCGGTCGATGTCTATGCTGCAATCATTCGCCAATGCGCGTCGGCCCGCGACTGGCCGCAACCGCTTCAGAAGCGCGCGTAAAAGAACGCCCTTCCCGGTCCCCTTGACTCGCGCGAACAGCTTGAGACCGTTTCTCCATGCCATCCGAAGGATCGCTGGAGGCATTCAACGATGATGCAGTCGACGAAGCTCGCGACAAAGAAGAAATCACCCGGAAAACCCGGAAGCGTAAAAAAAAGAAACCGCGGCTCCGGGCCGCGGTTTATTTTTCGCCTTTAGGTCAGTCAGGTTTTGGACATTCATGAACCCTTAGGGTCGCCGCCCGTTGTGCCCCAACCAACCAGAGGACAGGTATCTATCAAGCATAGGCTGTGCCAGGGCTCGCGTGTCGCACCGCTTTGCGATTTCTTGACAGGGATCTGACGTTCCTGCCACACACGGGGGCAGATTGCGCACGGAACCTCACAATTTTCGCGGCTTCCCGCTGCGCGCTTCGATACGGCACGGCATGTCTTGTAACATGGAACGTATCCATATGGCACACCGAGACAAAGCGGCACAACCGCGCGCGCGAAAGCCGGCGGCATGGGTGGTGCGACTGGAAACGTGGTTCCGCGCGCATCATCGGCCGATGCCCTGGCGCAACAAGCCCACGCCGTACGCGGTGTGGATCAGCGAGATGATGCTGCAGCAAACCCAGGTTGCGACCGTGCTGCCAAAATTTGCGCATTTCGTGGCGTGCTTTCCGAACGTGCGCGCGCTCGCGGCAGCAGAGGAGCAGGCGGTGTTGAAGGCCTGGGAAGGCCTGGGCTACTACGCGCGTGCGCGGAACCTGCATCGGGCGGCGACAATCATCGTTAACGAGCTGGGTGGGCGGTTCCCCCGCACGGCAGCGGCCTGGCGGGAACTGCCCGGGATTGGCGCCTACGCCTCCGCCGCCATTGCGAGTATCGCCGAAGGGGAAGCCGTGCCAGCAGTGGATGGAAACGTGATGCGCGTGATGGCGCGGTTTTGGGGCATCACGGCGGACATCATGCGCCCCGCCTCACGGCAGACGGTTTATGACGCTTTGTTGCCACATATCCGGCGAGCGGATCCGAACCGCTTCAATCAGGGACTGATGGAGCTGGGTGCGCTGGTTTGCCGTCCGCGCAAGCCGCTTTGTCCAAGCTGTCCCCTGGCGCGGGACTGCGTGGCGCGGAAAACGGATCGCACAGAATCGCTGCCGCTGAAGTCGCGACCGAAGGCCGGTCCACACCATGCGATGGTGATGCTGGTGGTGGAGCGCCAGGATCAGGTGCTGCTTGCGCGCCGCCCGCGCGATGGCCTGCTTGGCGGGTTGTGGGAGTTTCCCCAGGGACGTCGACTCGAAGGCGAATCGGATGTCCACGCGGTGGCACGGATCACGCGCGCGGAAACCGGCTATGCGGTGCGCGTGTGCGGAACGTTGGCGCGCGTGAAGCACGCCTTCAGTCATTTTCGTGTGACGGTGCTCCCCGTCGTGTGCAGGTGCACAGGCGGCGCGCTTCGGGCGGCGCCAGACGGTGCCGAACTGCGCTGGGTGACGCACGAAGCGTTGAAAGCGCTGCCACAGACCAAAGTGGCGCGGGAAGTTGGGCGGCAGTTGGGCGGTGAGAAGCGGCAAGGGCGCGCGCCACCTCAGCCAGGCGCACGCTGACAGCGGGGGCAGAGATGGGTACTGCGTTGGGCCACAATGATGCGCTGAATGGTGGCGGCGCAGCGGGGGCAAGGCTCGCCGGTTCGGCGAAACACTTGCAGGCCATCCTGGTTGCGACCACGCCGGCCGGCGACGCTGTAGAAGTTCGTTTTGCCGGATCCCAGGGTGGTGCCCTGGGCACGGATTCCGCGGCGCAAGACGGCAAGGATCGCGGCGTGCAGCACGTCGACTTGGCGCGTCTGCAATGTCGCGCTGCTGCGCAGCGGGTGCAGGCGCGCGGCCCAGAGGGCTTCGTCGACGTAGATGTTCCCCAGTCCGGCAAGCACGTGCTGATCGAGCAGTAGCGGCTTCAGTTGGCGCGCGCGCTGGCGCAGCAAGGCGGACAGAACGACGGGGGTGAAGTTTCGATCGAGAGGCTCAGGGCCCATCCGGCCTAGGACGGCGGTCGGTTCCGTCACCACATGCCAGCGGCCGAATTTGCGTGTGTCGTGATAGCGCAGTTGGCGGTCGTCATCAAGGGCGAGGACGACGTGCTCGTGCCTGCTGCGGGGCGCGGTGTGGCTTGCAAACGCGAGGCGGCCCGTCATGCGGAGGTGGATGAGCACCGTCTCGCCCGCGTCCAGGCTGAGGACGATATACTTGCCGCGCCGGGTGATGGCATTGATCCGGCGTCCGGTCACACGGCGACAGAACGCCTCGGGCGCCGGCGTGGCGATGATGCGCGGCCAGGCAATCTGGACGTCGCGGATGGTGTGCCCGGCCAGCCCCTCGCGGCGCAGGCCGCGGACAACGGTTTCGACTTCAGGCAGTTCGGGCATGCCGGACTCCGCGCTCGTCAGCCCACGGCCGAAGATGCCGGTGGCAAGGGCTCAGGCCGGTTTTGCCCGCTCATGGTCGAGCAGATCGCCGCCCATGATCGACGCACCGCCGTCGACGTAGAGGACTTGTCCCGTGATCTTCTTCGAGAACTGGCCGAGCATGTAGACGACGGCATTGGCCACGGCCTGTTTGTCGGCGACGGGATCCCAGGGCAGGGGGCTGGCGCGGTCCCAGTGGTTGGCCATTTCCGAGAAGCCCGGGATTTTGGAGGCGGCCATGGTGGCCAGCGGACCGGCGGAAACGGCATTCACGCGCACGTGGTCGCGCCCGTGGCGACGAGCCAGCGCCTTCACGAGTGCCTCCAGGGCGGCCTTCTGCACCCCCATCCAGTTATAGAAGGGGAAGACATACTTGGTGTTGAAGGTCATGGCCACGATGGAGCCGCCTTCGGCCATGGCAGGCTGGGCGAAGCGGGCGACCGTCGCCAGCGAGATGCAGCTGATGTGGTGGGCCAGCTTGATATCATCCACCGCATCGGTGTGAAACTCGGTGCCGAGGCAGGTCTGTGGGTTGGCAAAGGCGATCGAATGCACCACGCCCGAAATGGGGCCGATATCGCGAAACAGCGCCACGACCTCGTCCTGAATCGTGATGTCGCAGAAGCGGATGTTGAGACCGGCGCGCTCGTCTTCCGTCATCTTGCTGCGGCGCGAGTCGATGAAGAGTTTTTTCATGCGCTCGTTCTGGACGGTGTAGACCACCTTGCCGCCCTGGCTTTCGATCGTCCGCCCGATGGCGTAGGCGATGGAGTCCTGATCCAGCAAGCCCATGACCACGTACGTTTTGTCTTTTTCCACCATGCGACACTTCCTTCGGTTGGGCGCTTTGTTCTCCCGCGATGAGGGGTGCAGTTTCGTCAGAATCTGAATCAAAAGTCACGCACAAAGCGCGCGTTCGGGGGACGCGGGGGGCATTACGGCGCGGTGTAGCGAAAGACCATGTATGCCGGGCGCATCTGGCCACCGATCATCTGCCGCTCGTCGGATTCAAATACGCGCTCGAACCCGGTCAGGCCAACCCCGCCATAGGCGTAGAGGCGGTAGATCATGGATTGCGTGGCGCGCGGTGTGGGTTGGAAGGTGACGCCGGCAGGGATTTCGATGGGGGCGAAAAAGTCGTCGTGATTCAGGCCGAGCACATCCAGGATGCGGGCAAATTGCCCCGAGACAAAAGGTTCGCCGACGACCACATAGCGCACGTTATATTCGGCGAGGATCGCGGCCGCGTCGGCGGGCTGGTCGGCAACAAAGAATCGATAGGGGGCTTCGTTGGCGCGGCGCGTCTCTGGCCAGCCAATAAAATTGTTGGCCACGTTGGCGCGTTGCCCGATGGCCGTGATCGCGTTGCCGAGGGACCAATCGGCGAGCACGCTGTAGGCGGAGGGACTGCCGGGAGTGGCACCTGACGGCACGGGGGTGGCCTCGCGCAGCCACCGGCAGAGCGCGTAGTCGGTGGCGTTCGAGGCGAGCGGCGCACTCTGGACATAGGCGCGCAGCCAGCGGGTTGGCGGGGTCAGGGCCGGCACGGCGGACAGGAGCAGCAAGGCGCCGGCCATGCCGGCCAGCGGACGCTGGCGGATGGCGAGGCGGGCACAGGCGTCGACAGCGAATCCCACGACAATGGCGAAAAGGACGGCCGCGCACACGCAAAACATGTCGGCAAAACGCTGCTGGACCATGGCCGCCGCGCCGGCCACGACGGACCAGACGGTGAATAGCACGGCAGGCGCACGGCGCCCGCGCCACTCCCGCATCAGCAGGGCGGCGAGTGCGAGAGGGAAAAGGACGGTCAGCCCGGAAAAGTTCTCCAAGAGGGCTGGCCAAGACATGGGGGCCGATTCCTCCACGTGACGCAATATCGGGTCGTGCTTCGACATCCAGAGGCCGCCCTGCTGAAGCAGTTCCGCGAGGCGGCTGCGACCGGCGACGATTAGTGGAACGAGCGCGACGAGCATCACGGCGAACAGGGCCAACGCGCGTTGGCCCCGTGAACCGCGCGAGGTGACGATGCGACCGCCGAGATAAAGCGCGGTGATGGCGGCGGCGATGGTGAGCATAAGCGCCGGGTGAAACAGGCTCAGCGCGTCCCACCGCCAGGCGCCGGTCCTGCCGATTGGGGTCGCCGCAATGATCGGCGAGAGCACCAGCGAGGCGCCGATGAAGCAGGCGACGCCGCCGCAGGTCCAGACTAAGCGACGGTCGGGGGGGGCGGGCATTAATAGCAACAGGCCGAATGCGGCGGCCAGGATGCACACGACGAGTGCCGAACCGGGCCAAATGGCGAGCATCGCGGCCATCAGCAGGGCGGTGCGTACACTGCGGATGACGGCTTGGACGGGCGTGGGGGCTTCGAGCAGCCGGCAAGCGGCGAGCAGGGTCAGGGCGCCGGCCAGGACGACGGCCACGTGATGATCCGGTCGTCCCAGGACACTGAGCTGCACATGGAACGGCATTAGCGCAAAGACGGCGGCGGCAAGCAGGGACAGGCCCCGACTGAGAAATGCGCGGGCGACAAAAAAAACAGACAGCACCGTGAGTGCGGCGATGGTGGGAGGCGCCAGAGCGCCGACTGTGGCAACGAGGCGAGCCGAAGGGTGCCCCGCACCGGCGAGGAGTGCGACACCGGCGAGCAGCCAGTCGAAGAGCGGGGCCCAGTTGCAGGTGAGTCCCTGGGGGTAATTCATCAAGGCGTCGTGGCCGGGCAAACGGAGGCCGTGGTCAACGGCGTAGGCCACCCGGTGCATGTGATACATGCTGTCGCCATCGAGACTGCGGATCTCGGTGGCGGTGAACACCTGTGGATGATTCAGCGTGCGCACGACGAAGGCGGCCACAGCCAGCAGGGCCAGGGCGACAAACGTCATGCGCGGCGTGATGCACCGACCGGCAGCGTTGGGGGTGTTGTCCATGTCCTTGGCGCGAATCCTCGTTTTGCGGACTGGGTGACATCGCGCCGGCGCGTGGTTGTCACGACACGGCGAGTATACAGATTGTGCTTCATCGTCTCAAACGGTTCTGAGAAGCGATTCTCCCACTTGCAACGCTGCACACGCGGCTTGTGGCGATAATGGCGTGGGCGGCGGTGATTGTGTAGGGATTGTCAACGGCCTGTAATCGGTGGGTGAAGATCGAGGGCTCGACGGGTGTGGGCCGCGTTGGCATTGATTGTGCTTTTACATAACTCGCTGACTCCGGTTGGTTCGGAATACTCGGTGGTCTTGCCAAACCAAATGCGGCCACATAGAGACCTTACTGGCTGAAAGCCGGGCATAAGAACAAGGGGGGGCCTTCGGGCTCCCCCGGTTCTTTTTGTGTAGCCGCGTGTTTCGCACGCAGTTGACGCTGTCACCCGCCGCGTGCATAGTGAAACCACTCGCCCGCGCGGGGAAAACACCATGGCCAGCACATTCGGAACCATATTCACGGTCGCGACGTTCGGAGAATCCCACGGCAAGGGCGTGGGCGCGATTGTGGACGGCTGTCCCGCCCGGTTGTCGCTTTCCGAGGCGGATATTCAACCGCAGCTGGACCGTCGCCGCCCGGGACAGAACAATCTCACAACGCCCCGCGATGAATCCGACAAGGTTTCGATCCTGTCTGGCGTCGAACAAGGTGTCACACTGGGCTCACCGATTGGGTTGTTTGTGCCGAATCGCGACTCGCGTCCCAGCGACTATGGGAACATGCGCAATGTGCCGCGCCCCTCGCATGCGGACTACACCTATCAGATGAAGTATGGCGTGCGCGCGGGGAGTGGCGGTGGACGCTCCAGCGCACGGGAAACCATCGGGCGCGTTGCGGCGGGAGCCATCGCGGAAAAATTGCTGCGCGTGGTGTATGGCGTGGAAATCGTGGCCTGGGTCAGTGCGGTCGGTGACGTGGAAACAACGGGTGTCGACGCGCACACGGTCACGCGCGCGCAGGTGGATGAAACCCTTGTGCGCTGCGCGCATGCGCCGGTGGCGGACCGCATGATTGCGGCGATACGCGAGGCGAAGGACGCCAATGATTCGATCGGTGGCGTGGTGAGCTGTGTCTGTCGCGGTGTACCGGCGGGATGGGGCGAACCGGTCTTCGACAAGCTGGAGGCGAAACTGGCGCAGGCCATGTTATCGCTTCCTGCCACCAAGGGGTTCGAGATTGGCTCCGGGTTTGCGGGGACGCGCCTGCGCGGGTCCCAACACAACGACCCCTATGTGATGCAGGGCGAGCGCCTGGGCAGTCCGACCAATCGCAGCGGCGGTGTGCAGGGCGGGCTTTCCAGCGGTGAGCCGATCGTGTTTCGCGTGGCATTCAAACCCCCTGCCACCATCGGTGTGGCGCAATCCACCGTCGATTTCGACGGAAAGGATGTGGTGCTGGAGGCCAAGGGGCGGCACGACCCCTGCGTGGTGCCGCGGGCAATCCCGATTGTGGAAGCCATGGCCGCACTGGTCCTGGCAGACGCGGCACTGCTGCAGTTGCGGCACGGGGTGATTCAGTAATCGCTCACCCCTGTCCGCTCCCGCGGGGAGAGGGGAGGGAAAAGGCATGCTCAGGCCGGTTGCGCACGGAGCTGCGTGTCGTGCTTCGCTTCGAAAGACGTGATTTGCGTCGCGTGTTCCAGCGTCAGGGCAATATCGTCCAGTCCGCGCAAGAGGTGATCCTTGCGGATGGAATCGATTTCGAAGCGAATCGTTTCGTCTTTCGCCCCGTGCAGCGTGATCGTCTGCAGCGTCAGGTCAACCGTCGCCTTCATGCCAGGGGTCGCGGTGATGGCGTCGAAAATGCGATCCACTTCGGTTTCAGGCAATTCGATGGTCAGCAGGCCGTTCTTGACCGAATTGCTGGCGAAGATATCGGCGAAGGCCGGCACGCGATTGCCATCGAGAACGCGGGTGGGCGCGATGACCACTCGGAAGCCGGCTTGCACCACGGCCCAGACGGCATGCTCACGGCTGGAGCCGCAGCCAAAATTGTTTCGCACCACCATGATGATGGCATCCTTGAAGTGCGCCTGGTTGAGCGGGAATTCCGGATCGAGGGTTCCGTCGGCGCGGCGCTTCCAGTCGAAGAAAAGCGTTTCGCCAAACCCGGTGCGGCGAATGGATTTCAGGAACTGCTTCGGAATGATCTGGTCCGTATCCACGTTCGCGCGGTCGAGCGGAACCACGATGCCGTGTTCTTTGACAAAAGGGGTCATGTTCTATCCATTCCGAATCGGCGATTCGGATTTGCCGCAAAAAGGCCCAAAGGGCGCAACATAAATCGGATTTTGGTTTTGTGCATGTTGCGCTTTTTCGCAGCCATTTCTGCCGCGTTCCTCATTTCCACTCTCTGAAATCCACGAAGTGGCCGGCGATGGCGGCGGCGGCGGCCATTTCCGGGCTCACCAAATGCGTCCGACCACCTTTGCCCTGACGCCCTTCAAAGTTGCGGTTCGACGTGGACGCGCTGCGTTGCTGGTTCTTCAGCTGATCCGGGTTCATCCCCAGGCACATGCTGCAACCGGCAAAACGCCATTCGCAGCCTGCGGCCTTGAATATCTTGTCCAGGTTCTCGGCCTCGGCTTGCTTGCGCACGCTTTCCGAGCCCGGCACGACCAACACCTGCACGCCCTTGGCCACCTGGCGGCCAGACATAACCATGGCCGCGCGGCGCAGGTCCTCGATGCGGCCGTTGGTGCAGCTGCCGATGAAGACCACATTCACGGGCACGTCGGTGAGCGGCGTGCCCGGCGTGAGGCCCATGTAATCGAGGGCCTTCTCGACATCCACGCGGCTGTAGCCCGGCACGGAACCCGGTTCAGGCACGCGTTCGGTGACATCCATAACCATGCCCGGGTTGGTGCCCCAGGTGACCTGCGGCGCGAGCTTGTCCACGTCGATGGTGATCGTGCGGTCAAAGGCGGCATCCGGATCCGATGGCAGGGTTTTCCAGTAGGCGATGGCCTGGTCGAGGGCTGCTCCGCGCGGCGCGAAGGGGCGTTCGCCGCGGCTGACGTAGTCAAAGGTGGTGTCATCTGGCGCGATCATGCCCGCGCGCGCGCCACCCTCGATGCTCATGTTGCAGACGGTCATGCGCTCTTCCATGGACAGTGCACGCACGGCCTCGCCGGTATATTCCAGCACGCTCCCCGTGCCGCCGGAGGTGCCAATCGTCCCGATCAGTTTGAGGATCATGTCCTTGGCGGTGACGCCGGGGCGCAGGCGGCCCATGAAATCGACGCGGAACGTGCCCGGTTTGGTCTGGCGCAGGGTCTGGGTTGCCAGCACGTGCTCAACTTCGGAGGTGCCGATGCCGAAGGCCAGCGTGCCGAACGCGCCGTGGGTCGAGGTGTGCGAATCGCCGCAGACGATGGTGGTGCCGGGCAGGGTGAGGCCAAGTTCAGGTCCGATGATGTGGACGATTCCCTGGCGCTCGCTATCCAGCCCGTAGAGCGTGACGCCAAAATCTTTGCAGTTCTTCTCCAGCATTTCGATCTGGGCGCGGGAGATGGCGTCGGCGATGTTCTTGCGTTCCTTGGCTTCGGTGGGAACGTTGTGGTCCATGGTGGCCACGGTCAGCTCGGGGCGGCGCACGGGGCGTCCGGCCAGGCGCAGCCCCTCGAACGCCTGGGCGCTGGTGACCTCGTGAATCAAGTGGCGGTCGATATAAAGCAGCACCGTGCCATCCGCCAATTCCTTGGCGACATGGCGGTCCCAGATCTTCTGAAAAAGCGTTTTGGCCATAAGCAGGCAACAATATAGAAAACCACCGGTGCGATGCAAGCGGACGCTCCGCGGTCAGCGCGCAGGGTATTGGTATACGGAACTTTCATTGCCCGCAAAGACGTGCTGTCGCCTGACCGCGGTATGAACCCTCACCACCCTCACCCCGGCCCTCTCTCGGAGGGAGCGCGGGTGATGTTTGAAACGGGTGTTAGGTTGTGCGCAAGGCTTGCAGGGCGGCTTCGTAGTTGGGTTCGTCGACAATTTCGGGAACCTGTTCCGTGTGCACGACCTTGTTCTGCGCGTCGAGAACGACGATGGCCCGGCTCAGCAGGCCGCGCAGCGGGCCGTCGGTAATCGTCACACCGTAGTCCTTGCCGAAGCTTGCGGCGCGAAAGGAGGACAGCGGAACAACCTTGTCGATGCCTTCCGCGGCACAGAAGCGACCCTGTGCAAAGGGGAGATCAGCGGAAACGGTCAGGATCACCGTGTCGGGCACTTCGGCGGCCTGCACGTTGAATTTCCGCGCAGACGTGGCGCAGGTTCCTGTGTCCAGGCTCGGGACGATGTTGAGGATCTTCTTTTTTCCGGCGAACGACGCGAGTGTCACGTCTTCCAGTTTCCCGTTTGTCAGTGTGAAGTCACGGGCGGTGGTGCCCTTGGCGGGCAGTTCACCGATGGTGTGGACCGGATTGCCTTTGAGCGTAATCGTGGCCATGTTGCTGTCCTTCTTTTTTCTTTTCGTTTGTGTCCGCAGCCTGAAACGCTTGGCGCTACCCGGTCACCCCTGGCCTTTCGGCGGCCAGTTGATCTGCTGGTGGGTGCGATAAAAATTCAGCTCGGCAATGGATGCCAGCACGTCGAAGTGCGCATCGTGCGTCGCCGCACTGCTGTTGAACTCACCGGGAAAATATTGCCGCACCAGCGGCTCGTTGTCCTTGTCGAAGGGGAAGTCGCCGAGCGCATTTTTCCAGAAGACCTTCCAACTGCTGACGTCGAGAACGCGATAGTGCGCGCGCGCCATGATTGCAGGCAGGAATTTGCGCGCGAGAAACCAGTCCGCCTGGATGCTGTTGCCGGCCAGGGGTGGGCGCAGCTTGACGCTCGGCGGGTTGGGGCCGAGCAGCGCTTCGAGGTGTTGCGCCAAGGCGGTGTTGACGTCCGCCACGGGCAGCGCGGCCTCCGAGCGGCACTGGGTCAGGAGGCCCTTGAGGTGCTCCTCCACCCAGGGCGAACACCGCTCGCCTTCGGGCAGGCGCACCAGCAGGCGGAGATCCTGTGCGGCGGGCGCAATCCGCTGCAGATTTGCGTCGGTAATGACCAGCGCCACCTGGAGCAGTTTGGCCTCATCCAGTTCGAGGGACGTGTACTCGGTGTCGAACCAGAGATAGTGGTTGGACAGATCGCGTGGTTCCGGAGTGGTCATGTGGCGACTATTCCATGAAGGCGCGGCGGAGGCAAGGGGATCGGGCGAGATGGGCGGCCCCCGCTCAAGCGGCCTCGATCAGAATTTCGCGGATGCGGTCCAGTGTGGTGGCGGAGACGCCGATGCTGTGCAGATAATTTTCGACCTCGGCGCGCGGACTGGGGTCGCCATTGGTAAACGCGCGGAAGTCACTGAGCAGCGCGCGATAGCCGAGCATGCCGCGCAGGCGATCTTCCCACACAGCCATGCTGGTCAATTCGTAGTCGTGGGCAAGTTGATGCGCGTTCGCGCCCAGGATGGCGTGGAGCATGTAGGCGACTGTGCCGGCACGATCCGCACCAGCCCAACAATGAAACAGAATGGGATAATTCGCCGTGTCGGCAAAGAGTTCGATGATGCGGCGGTAGCCGTTGTGGTAAATCGCATCGCGGATTTCGCCATAGGGGCGAATGGGGACGTTTAGCCAGCGGACACGCGCTTCATCCAGCACGGAGCGCACATCTTCGCCGACGCCGCGTAGATCGAGATCCGTCCGAATGCCCAGTTCATCTTCGAGGACGCGGCGGCCCGCCGCCTGAAGTGCGAGGTGACCATTCATCTCCGACGCGCGATAGACCAGGCCCTGACGAATGCGTTGACCGCCGGGCAGTGGCCAGCCGCCCATGTCGCGCAGGTTGGTCATGCCGGGTGCGTAGACCCAGCGCGGGAGGTGCGCGTGCGTGCGGAAGCGGTGAACGGGGGAGACGCTGGCGGGCGGGGCGGATTCGGACGCGTGGATGCGAGCAACTTGCCAGTAGTACGCGGTGTCGACATGCAGGTGCGGGACATCAAGCGTGCTGGCGGTGACTGCGAACATCCCATCAGGTTCGCGGAGATCCGGCCAGCGCGAGAGCGTGACTTGCCAGGTTGAAAGCGCCGGCGCGGCGTCATCCCGCCAGGCGAGCCGAATGGGGCGGGGCAAGCTGCGGTCGAACGTGCGCGTCCCTGTAGCGTTGTGCGAAAGGTGCGCAGGGTCACGCGGGTGGGTGGTCGCGCCCGTCCAGGCGTAGGCCTGTAAGGGGTGCGTCGTGGCGTTGTCGACAGGTTCGTGCAGGGTGATGGCAGGCATTCGGCTACGCTAGCATGGCACGGAGGGCCGGCTCCAGTGCGGGTTGCTGGAAAATGTGGCGGCTCGCCTGGAGGCGACGCGGGACCACGCGGGCGCTGGCCAACAGCAGGCCGTCGGCCATTTCGCCAAGCATGAGGCGCGCCACAGAGGCAGGCAGGGGGATTGCCGTGGGGCGGTGCAGCGCGCGCCCCAGGGCCTGAGTGAACTGCTTGTTCGTCACGGGCGTTGGGGCGACGCAGTTGATCGGGCCAGACAGGGATGCGTCCGTCAGTGCGCGCGTGAGTACGTTGACGAGGTCGGGCAGCGTAATCCAACTCATCCACTGGCCACCGCTGCCGACCCGGCCGCCCAGTCCAAGGCGAAACATGGGGAGCATTTTTGCAAGCGCGCCACCGGCTGGATCCAACACCACGCCAATGCGCGCATGCACCACGCGGATGCCGGCGCCGACGGCCGGCGCAGCGGCAGATTCCCAGGCGCGGCAGACATCGGGTAGAAAGCCGATGCCCGCAGAGGCCTGTTCATCCAGCAGCACATTCCCGCGGTCGCCGTAGTAGCCAATGGCGGAGGCGGACACGAGCACGGTTGGTCGTGGGGTGACCTCCGCCAATGCCCGTGCCAGGATGCGTGTGGTATCGGCACGGCTCGCAAGGATGCGGGCCTTATGTGTGGCCGTCCAGCGCCGGCCGGCGATGTTTTCGCCAGCGAGGTGCAGGGCGGCGTCGATCCGTCCTGCGGGGGCCAGGTCGATTGCGTTGGTGTTCGGGTCCCACCAGGCACGATCAGCCTGCCGCATGCCGCGCGCGAGCGGCAGCACGTTGTGACCTTGCTGCCCCAAGGCATTTGCCACAGCCGAGCCCACAAAACCTGACGCGCCGGTGATGAGGATGTTCATTGCAAATACACACAGTCGCACGACGGACGTTGGACGCCTGTTGACACGCTCGCGACATTGCGGGACGGCCCCTGTTTGTCGATCTCAGGCCTCCACATGCCCGTCGGGATGCGTGTCGCGAACCGATTCGTACCACGCGATGGTCTTGCGCAGCCCCGTCTCGAAGGGCACTTCCGCGGTGAAGCCGAAGCGTTCGCGGGCGCGGGAAACATCCAGGCAGCGGCGGGGCTGACCATCCGGCTGGTTCGGATTGAAGCGCAATTCGCCGGCATAGCCAGTGAGTTTGGCGATGCGCGTGGCGAGGTCGCCAATGCTGATCTCGCTGCCGGCGCCCAGGTTAACAGGATCCGGGTCGTTGAACCGTTCCGCGGCCAGCAGGATGCCGCGCGCGGCGTCCTCAACATACAGGAATTCGCGCGAGGCCTTGCCGGTGCCCCAGACATCCACATGATCGGTGTTGGCGTCGCGGGCTTCGAGGAACTTTCGGATCAGCGCCGGAATCACGTGTGAGCGCTTCGGGTCGAAGTTGTCGCGCGGGCCGTAGAGATTCACGGGCAGGAGATAGATGGCGTTGTACCCGTACTGCTGGCGGTAGGCCTGGGCCTGCACGAGCATCATTTTCTTGGCCAGACCGTAGGGGGCATTGGTTTCCTCGGGATAACCGTCCCAGAGCTTGTCTTCATGAAAGGGCACCGGCGTAAATTTCGGGTAGGCGCAGATGGTGCCGATGGCGACGAATTTGGGAATCCTATGCAGGCGCGCCTGCTCGATGAGTTGTGTGCCCATCATCAGGTTCTGATAGAAAAACGACCCTGGATTCTCACGATTCGCACCGATGCCACCCACCACGGCGGCGAGATGGATCACCATGTCCGCGCGACTCGCGGCGTAGAGGCGCTCAATGGCGTCGGCACGCGTCAGGTCATAGTCGCGGCTGCGCGGGACCACGATGCGCGGGCAGCCACGGTCGGCAAGCATGGCAACAACCTGGCTCCCCAGAAAGCCGGCGCCGCCGGTGACGATCACGGTTCTGTCGGTCCAGAATCCGGCCATGGGTTACTCCTTCTTGGCCAAATCCAGATCGGCGGCGGCCATGATCCGCACCAATTCCTCGAACGTGGTGCGCGGCTTCCAGCCGAGTTTTTCGGCCGCCTTGGCAGGATTGCCGAGCAGTTGCTCGACTTCCGCCGGTCGGAAGTAGCGCGGATCCACGCGCACAACCACCTTGTTGCTCTGCGTGTCCCGGCCAATCTCGTTCACGCCGGTGCCGCTCCAGGCAAGTGGCATGCCCATGTAGGCGAATGTGCGCTCAGCGAATTCGCGCACGCTATGCATTTCGCCGGTGGCGATCACGAAATCTTCCGCCTGCTCCTGTTGCAGCATCAGCCACATGGCTTCGACGAAGTCCGGCGCGTAGCCCCAGTCGCGCAACGCATCCAGATTCCCCAGATAAATGCATTCCTGGCGCCCCAGTTTGATGCGTGCGGCGGCGCGGGTGATTTTGCGCGTTACGAAAGTTTCGCCACGCCGCGGGGATTCGTGATTGAACAGGATGCCGTTGCTGGCGTGCAGGTCGTAGGCCTCGCGATAATTCACGGTGATCCAGAACGCATACTGCTTGGCCACGCCATAGGGGGAGCGGGGATAGAACGGCGTTTTTTCAGTCTGGGGGATTTCCTGGACCTTCCCGTACAACTCGGACGTGGAGGCCTGATAAAAACGGCAATTCTTGCGCGACTTTCGGATGGC
>JAQCIA010000326.1 GCA_027620105.1 Verrucomicrobiota bacterium
AGCTTGGTTGGGCCGTGGTCGGGCCGCCTCCCAATGCCGGTGTGGCCGGCGAGCCGCGTGACGCTGGGTTGCTCGGGCGCGAGACGAAGGGTGAGGTGGTGTTGGTGTCCCGGTTGCGCGCGGCGTTGGAGCGGTTGAATCCCGCACTGCCGCCCGAGGCCATCACCGCCGCCATGGATGAATTGACCCGCGACCTACTGCTGTCGCGTCTGTTGTCGGGGCAGGTGGCCATAAACTGCCGATCGAACTAACGCCAACGGACGGGACACTGGCATTGAAATATGTGGACATTCTTCAGGTAATGATGCTTGACTATATGTCGTAACGCATTGCAATAGAGGTATAAGTGCGCGATACGTGAGGGACATCTATGAGGACATACGAGCGGACGCATCCATGGATTTCATTCCGCTGCGACTTGAAGCGCGCCGGTGCCGATCTTTGGATCGCACTGGGTGAGGCAGCGTCGAAGTGCGAGCACATATGCCGGGTCCCTCTACGGCCGACGACGGCACAGAAACTTCATCAGTTGTACCTTGCCAAGGGTGTGGCGGCGACAACCGCCATTGAAGGAAACACGCTTTCAGAGGCAGAGGTCCTGAAGGCCGTAGAGGGCAACCTGACGGTGCCTCCATCGAAACAGTATCTCAAGCAAGAGGTTGAGAACATTATCGCGGCCTGCAACCTGATCAGCAAGCAGCTGGCTGAAGGAAAACTTCCGTTGCCATCGAAAGAGCTTCTTTGCGGGTACAATCGCCAAGCCCTGGACAAATTGCCGCTCGACAAGGACGTTGTGCCTGGCGAGCTGCGAAAGCATTCGGTTCTTGTGGGCAATGTGTATCGGGGCGCGCCCGCCGAGGACTGTCCTTATCTGGTCGACCGGGTTTGCGAGTGGCTAAGTGGGCCAGATTTCCAGCCTCCCGCTAATGCGGCGCCCGGAATGGAGACCGTGTACGCGGTGCTTCGGGCGATTGTAGCCCATCTGTACATGGCCTGGATTCACCCGTTCGGCGACGGTAATGGACGATCAGCGCGGCTGCTGGAGTTCCACATTCTCCTGTCGGCGGGGGTTCCCTCGCCAGCCGCGCACCTCCTGAGCAATCACTACAACCAGACGCGAGCGGAATACTACCGGCAGCTCGACCACGCGAGCAAATCGGGGGGAGATATTGTTCCTTTCCTGGGGTACGCCGTGCGCGGTTTGGTGGATGGTTTGCACAGTCAACTGGAGTACATCTGGGATCAGCAGTGGGATGTTGTCTGGCGAAATTTCGTTCATGAACAATATCAGAACAAGAACAGTGTGAGCGATGTGCGCCAGAGACATCTCGTTCTGGACCTCGGCGTGAAAAATGACTGGGTCCCGATTGGCGAAATAAGCGAGCTCACGCCACGAATGGCGAAGGCCTATGCCAATAAGACGCCCAAGACCGTTCAGCGCGATATCAACGCGCTGCTACGGATGGACCTGATCGCGCGCGACGGCAGGAAGATCAAAGCCAGACGCGAGATCATCCTAGCCTTTCTGCCTCTCCACCGTAGGCTCGAAAAGGACAAAGCAGCCAACTTGACCCATGCTTGACCGATACTTGACTCATACCAAGTCCGCTAGATAACAGGTATAAACTCGGCTACGAAGCGTTTGCCTGCGCGCGCAACCACCCGTCGCCGACCAAGGACCGTACGCGTGCAGCATCTTGCAGGAAGGGTTGCAGGGCCTCGCATGCTGCATCCTCCAACGCCTGGATGCCGTGATAGACACGATTGCACAGCGTATCCTTGAGCAGATCCCACAACCGCTCGACCGGGTTGAGTTCGGGGCTGTAGGCCGGCAGCGCCAGCAGATGCACCCGCGGGGGTGTGCGCGGGTCGCCTTCCCGATGATGAAAGCCAGCCTGATCCCATATGACAACATGCTGCGCCTGCGGATCGCTGGCGGCGATCTGTTCCAGGAAGCCGTGCGTCAACTCCAGCCCCACGGTGGGCAGGATGCGGAACTCGGCCGCTCCGCTCAGCACCTCAAGCGCCCCGCACACGTAGCACCACTCGTATTCCTGCTGGCGCGCTTTGACGACGCGCACGCCCCGCAGCGCCCAGCACCGGCGCTGCGGATCATGCAAGCCAATGCGGGCCTCATCTTGCACCCACACCTTGACCGGCACGCCGACGGGCAGGTTCAACCCGACGAGGTTCTCGAACAGATGCTCTTGGAATGCCACGGCCGCCGCCGCGTCCTTCCTTGTGTGCACGGGACGCGGCATCTTCAGCGCCCCTCCGGATTTTCCCAGCCAGTAGTACGACTGGGTCTTGCACAGGCTGATGCCGTGGGTTTGCACCAACCAGGCGGCCATCTGCGGTGCCGTCCGCCAGCGCCCCTCCCTCAGCCCCGCAGCCAAGTCCCTCTGCACATCAGGCGCTTGCATCACGCTCTGTCTGCCCGGTGCGTGCCGGCGCTGGCGCAGCCCATCCACGCCGCCCTTGGTAAAGGCATCGAGCCAACGCTCAACGGCCGAGGCCGCGCGCCCCACGTGCGCCGCGATGTCCACGACGCGCCGGGTGCCATCCGTGGCCAGCAGCACCGCCCGCATGCGATCGCGAAACACCGAGTCCTTTTCCACTTTCACGGATTGCACCAGCACGGCTTTCTGCGCGTCGGACATCGCCAACTTCAATCGCGGACGACCTCGTTTTTTCATGCCCACAGTCTGGGCCGACAGTCGGGACAAAACAAGCTATTTATACCCCCTATCATACGATTGTGGTATGACAGGTAAATAGTCCTCGCCCACTGCGCTTGCCGGCGCGTTGGTATGTGGTCGCGCAGCGGGATGCCTTGAAGGGGAAAGGGGTCAGCCCGCGAGGGGGGAAAGGGGTCAGCCCGCGAGTTCTCGTGTTTCGCGCTCAGTCCTCTCAGGAGTTTCTTGCGGATGCTTACGGCTATTCGGCTGCTGTCCCTCGCGAATCGGTGGATGGCCAAGGATGCCGTGGAGGAATGCCCCATTTGCGTGCGTTCCGCAATCCACTTGCCCGTCACCGACGTGTTCTT
>JAQCIA010000327.1 GCA_027620105.1 Verrucomicrobiota bacterium
CCTTCAACGCGCAAAGCTCAAAGCGCTTCAGCGCCACACTCACGTCCGCGTAATCCAATCCGCCTGCAGCCTTCCCGATTTCCGCCAGCCGAGGCCGTGCCATGCTTGAATAGGACTTCCCGAGCAGCTCCAGCGCAAATGCAAACTAGTCGCATGTTGAGACCGTGACCCCTAGCCCTCTTCCGGGGCCGACGGGCGCAGCGACAAGCTCGACGATCAGGCCATCGGCCTTTACGTCAGCACCGGCGGCCTGCTGCGGCAAAAATGCCTGGCCTACCGATGGGAGACCGTCACGCCCAATGGGACGACGGGGCGGGCGAAATACGCAGCGGGTGTCGTCAGCCTGTTCTGGATCGGCCTGCGCAACCAGGACGATCTGGGCCTGGCGGATGGCGACGGCTGGCACATTGATGAAGCCAACGTGGCGGAAGATTTCAAGCGCGCTTTCGGTGAAGTTCCCGCGCGTATCGGGCTTGGAATTTCCTGCAACAGCCAGCTCACCGGCACCAAAGCCGAAGCGCTGCTCGACTGGGTGGAGTTCTGCCCGGCCAACGCCTCCACGCAGACCGTTGCAAACCCGAAGTAACGGCCATTCGAGCCCGTCATCGGCTACGGAAACAGAGGACACTACCCTTCCGTAAAATGATACGGTGAAACCGTGGGCCAGGCGCCGCGAATGGACCCCTTGTGGCGCGCGAGTGCGGGGAACGCAGCGGAGGCGGGGTCCGGCGTGGTGGGGTTCCGGTCTGTTCCGAGATAGAGGCAGCCGAGATCTTCGGGGGGGAGCGCGGCAACCAGGTGGCGCGCTTGTTCCATCGCGGCAAGCCACTGCTGCTTCAACACTCTCAGATCCAGCGGTTCCCGCAACTGCAAGCGGTTCAGATCCGTTTGGGTGTAGGCCGCGTGACGGCCGGCTTGGTCCAGCAAGAACTCCGGCGTAAAGCCGGGGTCCTTGCCACAGGCCGCCCAGGCCAGGGCCCCCAGCGACAGGAAGGTGCCGTGGAGATGGAGCACATCGACAAAATCCCGTATCTCGCTGCGTCCCGCGATCGCCAGCGCCTTGTTGATGGCGGCGTCGGCATCGTGCAGCCGATAGCCGCAGCGCGCGTCCTCCTGCACGGGAAAAAACCGAAAGGCGCTGTCCTGCGCCCATTCCAGCTTCAAGGACTGGTCGCGTACCGTCACCACAGCCCGGTAGAAGGCTGGCGTGCGCAAGAGCCACGCGAAAGGGTAGCCGGCGGCGAGGAGCGTGGCCGCATCCAATTCCGCGCTTCGTGCCACGCTGTCGGCTGCATCATGAAAGAAGTCGAGATCCTGTGAAAAGCGGGGCGTGTTCTCCTTGCTGTGCAACACGGTCGCACCTGCCAGGTAACTCTCCCGGCTGCGATTGGCGGCGATCGCCTTGAGCACCTGTGCCTGGATCTCGCTTAGCGGCATAGTCTCGCGGCGAGGAGGAAGCCCCGCTGCCCTCCATTTTGTCGCAGGCCGCGCACAATCTCAGGCACGTCCTCAAGTGTCACGTTCATATCCGGCCGCAGAAACCAGAAGCACTGGGGATGGAAGGCGCGAAAGGCCTTGCGCGCTTCTCGCACCCGAACCATGTTCTGCGCATCCATTGAGGAAAGATGGCGACGACTCTTCTTCCCGCCCCTGCGGCCGATTTCGGACAGATAGCTTCTGATACTGGATGATTCGGTGCTCATTGCAGAACAAACATAACCGGCTTATGTTCAGTCTGCAAGCTTGAAAACCTCGATCCCTGTGCGCCTGTGCGCCTGGCGGGGCTGGTTAAACTGCTCGCCCGTCACAAGAGCCAGAAGGCGTTGATTCGAGCCCCAACCCGGGGTCAGCTTTCCACTTTTGGGGGGACCGTGGATGTCGCCGCAAGCCCGTTGGGGAAAGCAGGCTACTTGAATTGGATCACCGTCGGCCCCGGGATCGGCGGGGCGTCGAACACCGGCCTGCGCACGCCGCAGTTTAGAATTTTCGCCTCCGGCAGGGGGCCAAGGCCCCCTGCTCCCCATGGATACATGATCAAAGGACTCGAATTTTCAAATCAGCAAAGCATCCTCACTGTCCACCACGGACGGGCCAGACGTAGTACGTGTTACCCTTAGTGGCGTTGTTCACGCCACCACCGAACAGGGGCACGAGCAACGCGCTGGCCGTATTGGCCGCGTACGTAGTACTCGACCAGTAGAACGACGCCACCACGCCGGTGAACTTATACATCGCCGTATCGCGAATAAATTCGGTCCCCGTATTAAGCGCAACTAATTCTGACTTCGTGGGCAAGCGCCAATCCCCCGCCACCGAACCATCCGTCAGGCCTGCTGTACCAGATGCCAGCGTCCCAGCCCGTGTCTGAGCATCATCCCACGTCGCGCTGTCCACCCACTTTTTCGCGCCACCCCATCCTGCGTCTTGAAGCCACACAAGACCGGTGCTCGTATCCGTGACCGTGCCGTTTTCGTTGTCGCACCAGCGACCTAAGGGACTGAACGACCCTGTGCAGGCGACGCCTCCCGCTTTGTTCCCTGTCACCTCTGCACCATCCGCCCACGCCTTCTTCCCGAGTGCAATATTCGCCGCCACCGCATCCCCGCTGCTCGTGTTCACCACGTTCGCGTCGCCCGCCACGCCAAAGATCGTCTGGTCCTTGCGGATGTTGCCAGACACCAGGTCCGTATCCACCGCCGAGAGCGTCGTCGCCGCGTAGTAGCCGGCCGACACCGTATCGTTCGCCGCGCTCAAAGTCTGAATCGGCATCGTCCCCGTCAGCGTGCCCCAGCCGCCACTGAGGAGCCCCCAGAAGGTCTTGCCCGTCAGCACCTGCGCCGCCGTCGCCCCATTCACCGCGTCCAGCAGCGGCGCCTTGGCCATGATGTCGTCCAACGTCTGTCCGGTGCTGGCTGGCGCCGCGGCAGGTTCAACGAAGGCCCCGGCGCGCTTGGCGCCGGCGGCGCCGGTCTCCAGCCGGTTATAAATATCCTGCACCGTGTACATCGCGCTGCCGGGCGCCGTCGTTGCCGCCGGGGCCGTCAG
>JAQCIA010000328.1 GCA_027620105.1 Verrucomicrobiota bacterium
CGGGTGGAGGCCGAAGCGGAGATTGCGACGGCGATAGCGCAGGGGGATTGCTTTGGCGGGGTTGTGGGGCAGCCCGGTTGGCATATCGGCACGGTGGGTATTGTGGCCTCGCGGCTGGTGGGGCGTTTTAACCGGCCCACCGTGGTGGTTGGCTTCGACGAAGAAGGGCGCGGCCGGGGCTCCTGCCGCAGCACCGATACGCTGGACGTGCTTGAGGTGCTTCAGGAGTGCGCCGATTTACTGATAAAATTTGGCGGGCACAAGATGGCGGCGGGCGTGGAGGTGGACGCGAGCAAGTTTGGAGTCTTTCGCGAGCGCTTCAATGCCGCTTGCCGGTCTCGCCTTGCGGGACAGGATCTGCGGGCGCGCCAAACGGTGGATGCCTGGATCGGATTGGAATCTGCGGACAAGCACATGTATATGGCGCTGAACCGGTTGCGCCCGATGGGGACGGGCAACCCGGAGCCTTACTGGGGGGTGCGCGATGTACGCCTGGCTGGTCCACCGCGCCGCGTGGGGAAGGACGCGCGGCATCTCAAATTGGTGGTAGCCAAGGGCGCGAGCCAGATTCAGGCGGTGGGGTTCAATTTGGGAGAATACGAAATTCCGGAGGGCGCACTGGACGTGGTGTTTCAATTGCGGGAAAACTGGTATAGTGGCGCCGGCAGTGTAGAATTGGAAATCGCGGACCTGCGGAAGTCCGCCAGTAAAAAGTGTTGCTAGCCATGCAGAGAGACTCTAAAGTGATGCCAATAGGCGACGCGGAATCAGCGGACGCCGGGGAGCAGACAATGGTTGACTTCACTCGTGACGCCAACGCGATCAAAGAAACCGACATCCTCTTTGACTGTACCAATTGTGGCAAGAGTCTGGCCATTGACTACCGTGGTGCCGGGCTATCCATTCCCTGCACGGACTGCGGTCAGTACGTGAATGTTCCAATTCCGGAAGGCATGGAGATTGCGGATTTGGATAGCAGCGACGATGAGCAGGAGATTCGCATCCTGAACCTGCGCAAATCCCTTGGTGAGGCCGAGGGGCGCATTGCCGAACTGGAGAGCCGGATCGGTCAGGCCACGCGCGGGCCAGTGATTTCCGGCGATGGGGCAGGCAGCCAGGATCAGCTGGGGGCAATTGCCGAGCAAATGGATGCGCTGCAGCGGCATTTGCAGGATGCCACCGACGCCCTTGCGAAGCTTGCGGATGCGGTGCGCGAACTTTCGCCGCCCGCGGAGTGAAGCACACCGCTTCCCGGGCACTATCGGCTCAGGGCCGCCAGCAGACGCTGCGTGACGGCTTCGACGGTGAACTCCTTGCGTACATGACGCCGTCCTGACTGCCCCAGGGCATTGCGCAATTCCGGTTGATCGAGCAGCAGCACGAGCGACTCTTCAAATTCCGGATAGCCCCGGAACCAAAGTCCGCCGTTCGATGTCTGGCACAGGTGGCGAAGCACCTCGCCACGTGCATGCACGAGGGCGGGACAATCGGCCATCCAGGCCTCGAGCACGACGATGCCGAAACTCTCGTTCACGGAGGGGTGGCAGAAGGCAACGGCGCCGGCCATGGCTTCGCGCTTGGTTTGTTCGTCGACGAAACCCAGATCCGTGATATGCGGCGCCAGGGCGGGTGGTGGATCAAAGGGGCCGCTGCCGGTCAGCACGAGTTTTACGTCGCGTTGTGTGCGCTGGCGAAACGCATCCAGATAGTCGAGCAGCAGTGGGGTGCCTTTCATGGGCTCGCGGCGCCCTGCATAAAGAACGTACGGGGAGGAGAGTCCGAGACGCTGCGCGAGCGCCTTGGGATCTGCCGTGAATGCAGGGATGCCCATGCCCACGACGGGCATGGTGGCGAGGTTTGAGGCGTAGAGGCGGGCGGCCAGGTCGCGTTCGGGGGCGGAGTTGAACATGATGGTTCTGGCGTTGCGGAACATGTCGCCGAAGGCGGTCAGATAGGCGAAGGCTTCATCGTGCAGGCAGGGGACCAGCACGGTGCGCCGTGGATCGACGGCAGCGGCAAAGTAGGTGAGTCCGAACAGGTAGGGACCAAGGATGATGCGCTCATAGCGGGGGCCGGCCTCGCGCAGATGGGCGAGCAGCGCACTGCTGTTCACGTTATTGCGCAGCCAGGTTTGCTCCTCGTCCGGTGTCACCTTTTTGCCGCGGCTGATTTTCTCCTGCACCCGCAGAAAGCGCTCGATATCGCGATCACCATCGACGGGAAAGAAGTGCACCTGGATGCCGTCAATGGTGCGCGTACCGGCGGGCAATTCGTTTTCCCACGTGAAATGATTGCGGGCGCAGGTGGTCAGGAAATTGACCTCGATGCCGGATTTGACGGCGTAACCCGCGAGCGTACGCAGCAAGGTTTCCGCACCGCCCACGGTGGCGCCTTCGGGGAAGCGGGGGGCGACGAATGCGATGGAGCGGGGGGCGGTAAGTAGTAGCGGAAGATTAAAGGGGAGCGGGGGGGAGGCGGAAACTGCCAACGTTCAATGTTCAACGTCCAATGGTGGAGGGGAAGAAGGCGTGAGGGGGATGTTGCATGCGACAACATCTCAAAGGCCCTTTTCCAGTTTCGCGATGCGGGCTTCCAGTTCGCGGATACGGTTGCGGTTGCGGTTTTCGGCGGTTTCCATGGCTGAGAACAGCAGGCCGTTCACGAGATTCTGCTGGGACCAGAGGCGGTAGGTGTAGAACTTCAGGAGTTTCCAGATGGTGCGCTTCAAAGCGACGAGGAGGGGGCCGAAGCGGGCGCGGCGCTCCAGGATTTCGAAGTCATTGATGTCCACAAAAATGGCATCACGGAGGCACTCGAGATAGAAATCCAGAAACTCCTCCTCGTCGCGGAGGTTCTGCAGATTCATGCGCTCGGCACGGGCGATGCGGGCATCGGTGTAGCGTCCAGTGCGGATTTTTTCCGCGACGGAGGCGCGAATGTCGGCGACGATGGAGGCGGCGTCGATGCCGGCGGCACCGATGGTGAAGGTGGGGTCATTCATGGGGGTG
>JAQCIA010000329.1 GCA_027620105.1 Verrucomicrobiota bacterium
CTGTTCGTCTGCATGACGAACCACTTTCACCTGGTTTTCGAGACGCCGGAGGCCAACAGCTCAACGTTCATGCCGTCGCTCTCGACGGCCTACACGGTGTACTACAACCTTCGCCACGGCCGTCACGGCCACCTGCGAAGGATGCAGGGTGAGCCGCAGAGAACCCCATCGCGGGAACGCCGCAACCGAGCCAGTCCTGGCAAGTGGCGCCGAAGCAGGCATCCCGTGCCAAGACCCGAGAGTCGGCCGACGCCTCACGATCAGCGGCGCCAATTCCCGTCGGTTCGACTATAAGGCTATAAGGCCCGAGCACGGTGCTCCCAGTCGGCAATGGGCTTGCACGCGAACCCGGTTTCGGTAATGTGCCGCTCGTCAAGGCGTCGATTGACAGGTAGACGGACAGCACAGCTGGCCTGTTGTGCGCGGGGACACGAACCATGGACTCAACGATATCGTTCCGGGACGACGCGAACATCAGCTGGTACCGCATCCCGGTGGATCGGCAGTTGATGAAGACGTTGATGCGGCGTAGCGACTGGCAGGGTCTGCGCCAGGCGCTGGGACACCTGGGCCTGTTTGCGCTCACCGGAACACTCGCGTACCAGGCCTTCCTTCAGGTCAGCACCGCGACCTGGTATTGGTCCGTTCCGCTGCTGCTGGCGGCGCTCTTTGCCCACGGCACGGTAGGCTCGTTCACGGGCGGAACCGCCTGTCACGAGTTGTCGCACGGCACGCCGTTCAAGAACCACAAGTGCAACAATTTCTTTCTGCGCGTGTTTGCGTTCCTGAGCTACTGGGATCACATCTGGTTTGAGCCCAGCCACATCAAGCATCACGAAGTGACGGTTCATCGCGACTACGACGGCGAAGTGGTGCTGCCGCAGCGCTTCACATTCAAGGACTGGAAATTCTGGCTGGGGCTGTTTGCGTGGAATCCGCTGAACACATGGAACGTGTACAAGGCCTGGTTCCAGAAGGCACGGGGCCGGCTGGCGAGCGACTGGGACCGCCACGTCATGCCCGAAAACAACCTGGCCCTGCGGGTGAAGCATCGCAACTGGGCGCGCTTTCTCCTGCTCGGGCATCTGGCGCTGGCCATTACCTTTGTGGCGACGGGGCACTGGTTCCTGATCGTGCTCGTGAATTTCGGCAGCCACTACTGCGGCTGGCTGGGCTGGCTCACCGGCACACCGCAGCATTACGGCATGTCATTCAACGTGCCCGATCATCGCCTATGCTGCCGGACCTACACCTGCGGGTGGCTGCCGAGCTTTTTGTACTGGAACATGAATTACCATATCGAGCACCACATGTTCCCGCTGGTCCCCTTCTTCAACCTGCCCAAGCTGCGCGAGGCGGTGAAGCACGACATGCCGCCCGCGCCACACGGCCTGCACGCCACCTGGAAAGAGATCCTCGCGATACACCGCCGGACACAGCAGGACCCGGACTATTGCTACGCGCCGCCGCTGCCGGGAACCACGGGCGAACGCGCCAGCAACGATTTGCTCCGGCGCGAAGCCGCATCAATCGCGTAAGTGGTATCGTGGCAAATATTAAGGCGCAGGGCAGTAGCCCGGTCCGCGCTACATGATGATCAAACTCGACTGAATCTTCGTCATTGGGGTCTTTGGTCGTTGATTAAGGCCCTGTGGTTCGGATGCGCGTGGTGCCGCATGGCGCGGTATGCCGTGGTGCTGCATGCGTATGTGCCGATGAACGATCATCCAGCCGTCAGCCTGGCGGTCAAACGTATTCCACCGCCTTGCAGCAGACGGGAAAATGCGCAATCAAATCGTTGCAGTCAACGCGTCTTGATTGAATTATCAAAGACCCGACTTCAATGAATCTACCCGCGGGCGTTGACCATCCCGCGTTCCTGCGGGCGAGCTGCCCGGCTGCGTTCAGCCCTTGACTGCGCCCTCGGTCAGTCCACGGACGAACAGTTTCATGGAGAAGACAAACAGCAGGATGATGGGGATGCTGGCCAGGGCGTAGCCGGCCATGAGCGGGCCCCAGAACTTGACGTATTCGCCGGACATGCGCAGCAGTTGCACCATCACCGGCAATTGGTCGGGGTCGCGGATGACGATCAGCGGCAGCAGGAATTCGTTCCAGGCGGCGATGAACTGCATGACGCCCACGGTGCCGAGGATCGGGCCGGAGAGGGGCAGCACGACGTGCCAGATTTGCCGCAGGTGGCTGGCACCGTCGATTTCGGCGGCTTCGTAGAGGTCGCTGGGAATGTCGGCCACGAAGTTGCGCAGCACGAAGATGGCGAAGACCTGCCCGGAGGAGGCGCCCACGAGGATCAGCGCCGCCAGCGTGTTGAGCAGGTTCAGATCGCGCAGCAGGCGGAAGAGCGGCACGAGGTTGGCGATCATTGGCATCATCATCAGGATCAGGATGGCATTCCAGAAGAAGGTCGACAGCGGCATGCGCTGGCGGGCGAAGAAATAGGCGGCGCCGAGGGCGAAGCAGAGCGTGAGGGCGGTTGCCGCGGTGGAGACGAAGATGCTGTTGGCCACCGAGGGCATCACCAGCCGCCAGGCCTCGATCCAGTTCTCCGGATGCAGCGGGTGGGTCAGCGCGGCCGGCGCGGCGTAGAATTGCGTGTTGGATTTGAAGCTCACGATGACCATCAGGTACAGCGGCAGGAAGGCCATCGCCAGCACGCCCCAGATGCTCGCGTGCTTCGCCGCGCGCAGGAATAAATCGCCGAGGCGGCGGAGCGCCGGATGCATGGGGCGCGGCGCGCGGTGAACCCAGACCGCCGCCGTGGCCGTTACAGGGCGAATGCCGCCGCCCGCAACCGGTCGCGCCCGTTGCCGCCAGCGGGCGAGCCAGGGTTTCTCGCCGCTCATCAGCCAGGTCAGCAGCTTCTGCAAGATGAGTACGATCAGGGTCAGCACGATCCCCACGGCGCAGGCGTACCCCATCTCCTGTTCGACGAACGCCTTGCGGATCATGAAGAGCGCGGGCACCGTGGCGCGCCCG
>JAQCIA010000330.1 GCA_027620105.1 Verrucomicrobiota bacterium
GCATCAGCGCCATCCTCGCGCACCTGCGCTCTGCCGCATGAATCCTCAACTAATTAAAATCACACCCCGTACCGCCTGCATCAGCCGCGCCGCGTGCGGCAATCATCCAAAACGGGGCCCGCCCCTGCAGCCCGGCGGCATGCGCGTCTGGTAGAGCCGACTTTACGTCGGCTAAGGCCGGCCTGAAGCCGGGCCCTGCCATGTCGGACATACGCCAAGGGAATCCAACACTCGGCCTTATAGCGCCCGCTCAGCCGGCCATCCACCCAGTCAACCTGTTCCACCAATTCAGCCGGCGTTAACCCGCTGGGCACGATCACACAGCCATCGGCGGCGAAGCGGGCTTATTTTGCTCCGGGCTGATTGGAAAGGCTTTGGGATGCGTTGTGGTAATGCTGTCTACCCGCTGCAAACAAGCCTACACCTCAAGGTTCAGGTAGCGCATTTCCTTGGCCGTCAGCGTCACCGCCAGTCCGGCCATGCTGGAACGCGTCTCGGAAATCTGGCGCGGCCCGATCAGCGGAAAAGTCGGAAAGGGCTGCTGCAGCACCCAGGCCAACGCCACATTGATCGGCTCAACGCCATACTTGGCAGCCACCTCGACGGCGCGGGCCTGCCGCTTGAAATTTTCCTCGGAGTACCAGCACTCGACGAGCGAATCATCTTCCCGCTTGTCCGGGTGCGCCCGGCTCGGCACGAAGAACCCACGCGCCTGGCTGGACCATGGCAGCAGTGCCAACTGCGTTTTCTTCAGCCAGCGCCGATCCGCTGCATCATGCACGTGAATACATCCTGGCCAGACGGGGTTGACCATTTCCGCCAGCGACAAATTGTTCGACACCATGGAGAACCCTTGCAACCCCTTGCGCTGGGCATAGGCGTTGGCCTTCTTCACCCGGTCCAGCGACCAGTTGCTGCCGCCAAACGCGCGTATCCGCCCGGCTTTGACATGCTCATTGAGTACATCCACGAATCTGCCCACCGGAATGTCCGGGTTGTCCCGATGCATCATGTACAGGTCGGCGTAGTCAATGCCCATCCAACCCAATTGCGTGACCAGCTCACGCGATAGGGCCTCCGGATTGCACGCGGGTGTATGGGCGCCCTTCGCAATGACCACGATCTCGTCCCGCACTCCACGCGCCCGGACCCAGTGCCCGAAAAACTTTGAATGCGCCGCGCCATAAATAAAGGCCGTATCAAACGTATTGCCGCCCCGTGCAAAGTAATCATCAAAAATGGCGGCCGCATGCGGCGCCGACCCTTGGTTGTCGACCCCCATGATCAGACGCGACACCGGCTTGTCGAGATGCGGAATCCGGCCATACGTCATCGGCGCATCGGCGCGCTTGCGCAAGGGCCGTCGCGCCAATGTCTCCGCCCCCATACGTTCCGGCTTTTCCGCTTCGTACTGCAACCCGATTGCCGCCCGCCACGCATCCAGTGTGCGCAGGTTGCCCAGCGTGTCCGCCCAGGTCATCCCCGGCGACGCAACCTCCTGGCGCCCGGCCGCAATGGCACGCGCACACAGGTCGGCCTCATGCGCAAAACTGATGACCGGCGAATCAATCGCGATATCCTGTGGTTCCGCGCCCCCGCGATTCACGAGAATACGGCCCGGCATGGCGCCGTCGCGATTGGCCAGGTACGGATTCGGCACCACAATGTTTCCCTCCGTGCCGAAAATGCGCACCTCATTTTCCTGGTTCACGCCCACCCCCGTGCTGAGGGTGGCAACGATGCCACTCTTGAACTTCAACGTCCCGACCGCCCAGGCATCAACGCCGGTCTGCGGATGCAGCTGACCGCAACCCGTCACCGAGATGGGATCCGCGAAGGGTTCGCCTGTGGCCGCCCCGGCGATCAGACGCGCGATGGAGGTGGTGTAGCCCCCCACGTCGAGAATACCGCCACCCGCAGCCGCATTGCTCCAGATCCGCGACTCCGCGTCAAAGCCGGCCCGGAAGGAGAATGTGGCCGTAATCACACGGACCTCGCCGATGACCTTGTCCCGCAAGAGCTCCACCAATCGCGCCGTCTGCGGATGGCAGCGATACATATAGGCTTCCATCATGAACACGCGATTCGCCACCGCGGCTTCAATCATGACTTGCGCTTCAAACTGGTTGAGCCCCATGGGCTTTTCGACAAGCACATGCTTCCCCGCCTCGGCGGCCTTGACCGCCCATTCAATGTGCTGCGGATGCGGTGTGGAAATATACACAGCCTGCACAGCGGGATCCGCCAGCAGCGCTTCGTAGGAACCATGAGCGCGACCCGCGCCAAACTCTGCCGCAAAGGCTGCGGCCTTCTCCGCCGAGCGTGAGCCCACTGCCGCCAACGCTCCGGTCTGTGATTGTTTCAGGCCCCGCGCAAACGCCTTGGCGATGGCACCCGTTGCAAGAATTCCCCACTGAACTTTCTCAGACATATTGCTCTCTTTCTCAATGAAATCTGCGCGCCGCTTCATCGCGCGCATAACCTGGCGCCAGGTGGAATCCGCCCCGCCACACACACATCGAACTTACTTTGGATTCGGCACAAACGTTGTTCCACCCCGACAGCTGCGCAGGTAATTCAGGGCGTGCACCTGCCCCGTCATCTCCAGTTCGCCCCGATACACAGGGTCGTGCCAGCCTTCGATATCAATGCATCCCTTGTAGCCACCCTGCCGCAGGATGCTGATCACATCCGTCCAATTCGTGTCGCCAAACCCCGGCGTCCGATGGTGCACAATCGGCTTTCCGCCGCGCAGCCCCTGGCTCCGGATCACATCCCACGCAACCGTGGCATCCTTCCCGTGCACGTGAAACACCTTGTGCACCCACTTTTTCAGCTGGGGCAACGGATCGATTAAGCTGTTCATCTGGTGGCAGGGTTCCCACTCGAGTCCCATGTTCGTCGCCGGAACTTCGTGGAACATCATTTCCCAGGCCGCCGGCGCAAACGCGATATTCCAGTCCCCGCGTTGCCAGTCCCCGCCCATGTCACAGTTCT
>JAQCIA010000331.1 GCA_027620105.1 Verrucomicrobiota bacterium
CATCCGCCACGCGGCGACATCGGCGGCTTTGACCGTGCTGCGGGATGGCGAAGAGGAAATGATTTACCGGGTGCAGGGGCGGATGTTTCCGATGGGGGTGGTGCCATTCGCGGAGGTTCGCTACCGCGAACGCAAGGGCTTGCGCCTGTTGCGTACGGAAAGCATGTTTCGCAGCGGCAAGCCGGACTACACGCTGAAAGACGTCACCATCGCGGAAATCATTCACAACTTCCTCGACCACTACAAACGCCGCGTCCGGGTGGAGTGAGCAGGACCGTCGCGCGGTGGTTGCGGTTGCCCGATTCCCCGGACTGGCGCAAGCGGTGTGCTAAGCATCGAGCGCGTTGCGGATCGCCACGGCCAATTCGCGCTTGCTGACCGGCTTCCGCAGGATTTCGCGCACACCAAAGGCCCGTGCCTGCTCAACCGGCAGTGTGTCGATAAACCCGGAGCAGATGATGACGGGCTGCCCCTTCTTGATTCCATACACCTGGCGCGCCAGGTCGAGGCCGGACATCTCGGGCATCACCTGATCGGCGATCAGGAGGTCGTAGCGGTCAGGGTCGGCTTGAAAGAGTTTCAGTGCCTCGCCGCTGCGGTGGGTGACGACGGGGCGATAGCCGAGCGATGCCAACATTCGTGACAGCATGCGCACAATATCCACCTCATCGTCCACGAACAGGATGCACTCATCGCCCCTCGGGATTTCCTCCGTGCTGACCGGTGTTTGTTCCGTGCCGACATCGACGGCTGGCAGATATACATCGAACGTCGTCCCGATGTTGATGCGCGTTCGCACGGTGATGAGTCCGTTCAGGCTGCTCACGATGCCGTGCACCACGGCGAGCCCCATGCCCGTGCCCTCGCCGCGCTCTTTGGTGGTGAAGAACGGCTCAAAGATGCGGTCCACGACTTCGGCAGGGATGCCGGTGCCGCTGTCCCGCACGGCGATATGTAAGTAGCGGCCAGGGGCCATATTCGCAAACTGGCCGCGTTGGCGCGGGCCGATCTCCGTGTCCGCGACCCGCACCTCCAGCGTCCCTGCGCGGCCGCGCATGGCGTGGGCGGCATTGGTGCAGAGGTTCATCATCACCTGGTGAATCTGGGAAGGTTCGGCCACGACGACATCCCGGTCGGTATTGATGGAGCGCACGATGGTGATGTTCTTGGGCAAGGAAGCCTGCTGCAGATTCAGAACTTCTTTCACAATTGGGATGAGTCGAATGGGTTTGCCTTCCGGTTCCACCTGGCGACTGAAGGTCAGAATCTGGTTCGAGAGCTCCTTTGCGCGCAGACTGGCGCGAATCACTTCACGCAGGTAGCCGCTGGCGGTTTCATCGTGGCTGGCGAGATCAAGGGCCATCTCGGTGTAGCCCAGCACGGGCGTGAGCAGGTTGTTAAAGTCGTGGGCGATGCCGCCGGCGAGGGTGCCGATGGCCTGCAATTTCTGTGCCTGACGCAACTGGGTGTCCCGCTGTTTCAGCTCGAGTTCGATTTCGCGCCGTTGCGTGATGTCCTGCACCTGGACAAGATATCCGGTGGATGCGTATTGGTGGTCCAGTCCCAGATTGTTTACGCACACGTCAAGATGTGCCCGGCCCGTGCGGGTCGTTTTGAATAGGTCGTGCTGCCGTACGTCGTCGAAATCGATCATGGTTTCAAAGCGTGTGGATTCGCCGCGCTGCATGGCCTCGCGCACTTTGGGGGGCACGAAGTAGGCTGCAAATATATCCACGCGTGAAAACTCCTGCTGGTCGGCAATGCCGAACATGCGCAAGGCGGTGCGGTTGACATTGGCGAGCGCGCGTTCGCCACTGTAGATCGCCGCGCCCACGGCAGAATGGGCCAGGAAGTCACGCGAGAAGCGCATGCTGTCGGACAGTGCCTGCATGGTCTCGCGATGTTTGGTCAGGTCGGTCACGGATAGCAGGACGTGGGTGCGCCCACCGTGTTCAAAACGGCGTGCCTGCACTTCCACGGGGAGGAACTGCCCGTCGCTACGCAGCAGCACCTGTTCAAATGCGGCGGCCCCTTCCTCGATGACACGCTTCATGTGGCGCCGCATCTCCACCACATTCTGCGGCTCGACGGTGTCGTTGTTTTCGAGCGCGGCCAGGCCGCTGACGGTGCCGTCCGTATCGTGCAGTCGCGCGTAGGCGCTGGCGGCGGAGTGCGGGCTGGCATCTTCAAGGTCGAAGATGGTCATCTTCAGGAGGCGTTCGCGTGTATAGCGCAGGGTCTCGCAAGCCTGGGCATTGACTTCGATGATGTTGCCGGGCAGGCCGTCCGCGTTGACGCCGAAGACGAGAACCATGTCGTGCGTGCGATTCAGCAACAGACGCGCCCAGCCTTCGCGATCCAGGGCGTCGCGCTCAAGCTCTTCGATTCGCACGCGCGTGCGATCGACATCCATTTGCAGAACATTGGCACGGGCGCGTTGCAGGATGGCGTGCCGTCTGGACCTGAGGCTGGTCAGCAGGGCGGCGACCAGCGCGAGGATCAGGAACACGATCAGCGGTGTCGCTATGGGTTGCATGGGTATGGGGCGTTCCAGGCCATGGGCGTCCGCCGGGGGCACACCGGCCGCCACGCGGAAACCCTAGCAGGGGCAAAGGGGCAGCACAAGCGAACCGAAAGCGGAACCGTGGCAGGCCGTCAGCGCGGTGGTTGCGGCGGTGCGGCGGGGCGGGGGCGCAGCAGGCGATCGGCGAGTTGATACAGGACAATCACCGCCAGGGACGACACGGCCATGAGGCGCACAATGGCGTGGCGGGCCTGCGCGTAGACCGCGTCCATGGGCAGGGTGCGGGCAAAGATGTCGATCCAGCGCAGGCACCAGTAGAGGTTGACCAGGCTAAGAATCAGAATCAGAAGCCAGCGGCGCCGGGCGAATTCGCCGAGCACCACGGGCAGGGACAGCATGCCGATCGTGCAGATTGCAAGAATCATGAAGAGGGCGGTCACGCTGGAACCGCGCGCCTGGGCGGGGTCGCTGA
>JAQCIA010000332.1 GCA_027620105.1 Verrucomicrobiota bacterium
GGGATCAGACACGGAACTGTAGAAAGGGCGTACCGCGAAAAAGCGCATGCCGTTGGTCGCCGCCTGCGATTCGTAAAAGGGCCCGACCGCACGCACGCGATGGATGCCACCGAGCGTCGCATCAACGGCAACCACCGGGCCGCCATCCAGGGCTGGACGCGCCAGAGGGCTGTCGGCACGCGGCGCCACGCTCGCGCAACCAGACACAAGCGTCGCCAGCATGCACGCCGCCGCCAGGCGGCTGAAGCAGTCGATGCCATTCATGCTTGTGTCCCTTTCCGTGCACTGACCGCCACCGGCAGTCGCTCACGCCCCATGTGCCTGATCACGGATATGTGCACAAATGGCCTCATCGACGCCAAAGATCTGCGCAATCAATGCCGCCCGCACCCACATGCCATTCCGCATTTGCCGCCAATACATGGCCCGCGGATCATGATCAATCTCCGGCGGAACCTCCTCACGGCGCGGCAAGGGATGCATGATCACCGCCGTCGGTTTCATCTTGTCCACATCCGCCGGCCGCAGATGAAAGCGGGACACATCGACGCGCGCGCTGTCACCCGCCTCGGCATCCCACTCATCCTGCACACGCGTCATGTACACGCCATCCGCCACCGGCAAAATCGCCTGCAGGTTGTCGGAAACCGACACCGTCACGCCACACGCGCGGAGCAGCGTCAGCACGTCCGTGCCGATCTGGAAGGCTTCCGGGGCGATGAACGAAATGGACACGTCACGGTAATTCGCTAGCAGCGCCGCCAGTGACCGCACCGTGCGCCCGCGGGCCAGATCCCCCACGAAGGCAATATGCTTGCCATCGATCCCACCGCAGGTCTCGAAGCTGCGCTGCAATGTGTAAATATCCAGCAGGGCCTGCGTCGGATGCTGATCCTGTCCGGATCCCGCATTGATGATTGGCACCGGGCGCTCGGATTGCGACAGCACCCAGGCCATCCGCTCCGCCAACCCGCGCTCCTTCGTGCGCATGATGATCAAATCGAAATACGAACTGAACGTGCGCACGGAGTCTTCCCGCGACTCGCCCTTCATCTCGCTCGATGTGGCCGTGTCGCGAACTTCGCCGGTCTGCAACCCCAGAATCTGGCAGGCTGCCTGATGCGACAGAAACGTGCGCGTGCTCGGCTGGGTGAAGTAGAGCATCGCGCGCTTGTGCGCCAGCACTTGCGACAGATACAACGCGCCGGGTTGCGATTTGGCCAGGAGCCGGATTTCGGTTGCCAGGGCACAGATGGCATCCAACTCCGCACGACGAAACTGCTGCGCCATGAGCACATGCTCAGGCCGCCCGCTTGCCATCAAATGGTGCGCCCGCGCGTCCGCATCCAACGCCTGGTACGCTTCCCACGGCAGACCACTCAGACTCACGTGCGTCTCCGCGGTTTGCGCCCGCCACCCGTCAGCGATGCCACAAAAATCGCCTTCATCGTGTGCATGCGATTCTCGGCCAGATCAAACACCTTCGAGAAGGAGGCCTCGAACACCTCGTCCGTGACTTCCAACGCCCCCGACACCGCCGTCGTTTCCGTGGCGTGATTGTGAAAAGCTGGCAGGCAGTGCAGAAACATCACCTTCCCGTTCTGCAGGTTACCCGTGTGGCGCATGAGCGCCATATTCACCTGGTAGGGCCGCAGCAACTGGATGCGTGCATCCTCCTGCGCCTCTTCGCCCATCGACACCCACACATCCGTGTAGACCACATGCGCCCCCCGCACGGCCAGGGCCGGTGCGTGCACCACGTCGATCGTACACCGATTGCGACGGGCAATCACGCTGGCGCGGGCCAACGATTCCGGTGTCGGAGCCAGTTCTGGCGGTATGCAATTCACGAAATTGATCCCGGCCATCGCGCACCCCACCATCAGCGAACTGGCCACATTGTTGCGTCCGTCCCCCACATACACGAGCTTAAGTCCACGCATTCGGCCAAAAGCCTCCTGCACGGTAAAGATGTCGGCCAACGCCTGCGTGGGGTGCTCCGTGTCCGTCAGCCCGTTCCAGACAGGCACACCCGAGTGCTGCGCGAGCAGTTCCACGGTTTCCTGCCGGTAACCACGATAAAGAATCCCGTCAAACATGCGCCCCAGCACACGCGCTGTGTCCGCCGTGGATTCTTTCTTGCCCAGGTGGATTTCGCGTGCGGAAAGATATTCTGCGCGCCCCCCCTCATCGGCCGTGGCCACGCTGGCCGCGCACCGCGTCCGGGTGGATAGCTTTTCAAAAATCAGCGCCAGCTGCTTGCCACGCAGCAACGTCCCCAACGTTCCACGTTCCTTCTTGCGTTTGAGTTGCGCGGCCAGCTTGAGCAGACCTAGGAATTCGCGATCGCTAAGGTCGTGGGGCGTCAGCAGGCTGCGCCCTTGCAAACTGGCAATCGGATTTTTGGTAACACGAGACATGACCGTATAATGCGTGAACCGGCATGCTACGTCCACCCCTCCGGACGGTCCAGTCAAAAGGCTGTCTGGGGCGGCGCCTCCACGACAAGCGTGAACGGCGACGCGATCTCGTCGAACCGCCCAAGTCGCCCATCCACAGCGCTGTCAGACTCGGTCCAACTCGCCATCCGCCAGCAATGCGTCGATGGACAAGGCCAGCCCACCCGGATGCGCCTCGGCATGGGCCCGCGCGCCCGCCTCAACCAGATCGGCAACGGCCTTGACCCGCACGGACGCAAATCGTCCGCCGAGGTTCTTCAGGTAAAGGCCACTGATTTTCCCGCCGCCGATGATGTCATCGGCGGCGGCACTGCTCAAGCGTACTTGGCCTTCAAGGCACGCCCTGTGCGCGCGCTGCGAACCGCAAGATCCAGGATGTGAATCGGTCGGCGCGCCCACTCACCGGTGATAATCAGCGGCTTGCGCTTGGCCAGGTGGTCCGCCACGTTCTGGTAGAGCTTCCAGCCTTCGCTATTGGGGTTGGGCACGCGGCGCGTGATCATCTCCGAACCAGCATGTGTGATCACCTCGCAGTT
>JAQCIA010000333.1 GCA_027620105.1 Verrucomicrobiota bacterium
GGCCCCCAACTTCTCCCGCACCGGCCACCCTGCCCCGGAAGACTGACTATTCCAGAATCTTAACCACCGTGCCGGCGCCCACCGTGCGACCGCCTTCACGGATGGCAAAGCGCATTTTTTCTTCCAACGCCACCGGCACAATCAGGTTCACCTGAATGCTGATGTTGTCGCCCGGCATCACCATTTCGACGCCCTCGGGCAGCGAAATGTCACCCGTCACGTCCGTCGTACGGATGTAGAACTGGGGGCGATACCCCTTGAAGAAGGGTGTGTGGCGTCCACCTTCATCCTTGCTGAGCACGTACACTTCCGCCGAAAACTTCGTGTGCGGCGTGATCGATCCGGGCTTCGCCAGAACCTGACCGCGCTCCACATCTTCCTTCTTGGTGCTGCGCAACAGCACGCCGATGTTGTCACCCGCACGGCCTTCGTCCAGCAGCTTGCGGAACATTTCGACGCCGGTCGCCACGGTCTTCAACGTCGGGCGCAAGCCCACGATTTCGACTTCCTCGCCAACCTTGATGATCCCGCGATCCACCCGCCCCGTCACCACCGTGCCACGGCCTTCGATCGAGAACACGTCTTCGACCGGCATCAGAAACGCCTGGTCAATCACGCGCACAGGCTCGGGAATGTACGCGTCCAGCGCGTCCATCAGCTTGCTGATGCATTCGCAGGCCGGATCGTCCTTCGACGTCGCGTGCGAAGCCGGCAGCGACGAACCGCGCACAAATGGAACGTCATCGCCCGGGAAGTTGTACTTGCTGAGCAGCTCGCGCACTTCGAGCTCCACGAGGTCCAGCAACTCCGCGTCGTCCACGAGATCCACCTTATTCAGGAAGACCACAACCGCCGGCACACCAACCTGACGCGCCAGCAGAATGTGCTCGCGGGTCTGCGGCATCGGCCCATCCGCCGCGCTCACGACCAGAATCGCGCCGTCCATCTGCGCCGCACCCGTGATCATGTTTTTCACGTAGTCGGCATGGCCCGGGCAATCGACGTGCGCGTAGTGGCGCTTGTCGGTGCTGTACTCCACGTGCGACGTGGCAATCGTCAGGATCTTCGTCGGATCGCGACGCCCCGCGCTCTCGGAGGCCTTCGCCACTTGATCGTAAGGAATGAAGCTGCTCAAGCCCTTCAAAGACTGCACCTTGGTGATTGCCGCGGTCGTCGTCGTCTTACCGTGGTCGACGTGCCCGATCGTTCCCACATTGACGTGCGGCTTGGTCCGTTCGAATTTTTCCTTGGCCATGGGACTTCCTCCACCTGCTCTGCTTGTTACCTTTGACGTTCGCTACCATCCAGCGCCGCTCTGCGACGCCATCACATTTCCACCCGGGCTCACCCGATCAACATCAGCGCGCTCAGTCGCCGCTCTTGGAGCCCATGAGCGGGATCGAACCGCTGACCTCGTCCTTACCAAGGACGTGCTCTACCAACTGAGCTACATGGGCTCAATCCCGTCCCTATAAACAGAAGACAACAGACTGCGTCTGGCAGCTTGTTTTCCATAAAACAGACTCGCTCAGCGCCTCTGTTGTCTTCCACCTGCGATCCACGCTACCGCGAACCGCCTCGGGCTTATAATCAAAAACCGTATGAAAGTATCAAAGTCGCCCAAGGAGTCAACCCCTATTGAACGATTTACGAATCTTTTTTGCGGCGCCCTTCCGTACCCCGCGCCCCACCCCTGCCGCCGGCAGCCTGCGCTTGCTCACCGCGCCCTTGCCGGAGCCATGCTTGGCAGCACCCCGAGCGCTCACCTTGCGGGTCGCACCACGCTTCCCAGGCATCTGCGTCACAATCACCTTCGCAAAGGCACTGCAGGCGATTTCCTTGGCCCCTGGCATCAGGCGCGCAAAATCATACGTCACGGCCTTGCCCCGGATCGCACCGTTCATCCCGCGAATGATCAGGTCAGCCGCCTCGGTCCACCCCATGTAGCGCAGCATCATCTCGCCAGAAAGGATCACCGATCCCGGGTTGACCTTGTCCTGATCCGCATACTTCGGCGCCGTGCCGTGGGTCGCCTCAAACACCGCGTGCCCCGTCACGTAATTCACGTTGCCGCCCGGCGCAATGCCGATGCCGCCAACCTGCGCCGCAAGCGCATCGCTGAGGTAGTCACCATTCAGATTAAGCGTGGCGATCACGTCAAACTCGTCAGGGCGCGTGAGCACTTGCTGCAGCGTGATGTCCGCGATCGCGTCTTTGATGACAATGCCATTCGGCAACCGACACCAGGGCCCCTTGTCAATCACCGTTGCGCCAAACTCGCGCTGCGCCAGTTCGTAACCCCATTTCATGAAGGCACCCTCGGTGTACTTCATGATGTTGCCCTTGTGGACCAGCGTCACGGACTTCCTGCCGTTGTCGATGGCGAACTGAATGGCCGCACGCACGAGTCGATCTGTCCCCTCGCGCGAAACCGGCTTCAACCCAATTCCGCAGGAATCCGGAAAGCGAATTTTGGAAAAGTCCTCCGGAAAGGTCTTGCGCAGAAACGCGATGACCTTCGCGACGTCCTCGCTCCCCGCTTCGAATTCAATTCCCGTATAAATGTCTTCCGTGTTTTCGCGGAAGATCACCATGTCCACTTTGCCCGGATGTTTCACCGGACTGGGCACGCCCGTGAACCAGCGGACCGGACGAAGACACACATACAAATCCAGCATCTGCCGCAGGGCCACGTTCAGGCTGCGAATGCCACCGCCGATCGGCGTCGTCAGCGGCCCCTTGATGGACACCAGGTAATCGCGGCACGCCGCCACGGTTTCATCCGGCAGCCAGACCCCCAGCTTCTTGAAACTCTTTTCGCCCGCCAGGACTTCCATCCACTGGATCTTGCGCTTGCCACCGTAGGCCAGCTTCACCGCCGCATCGAACACCAGCTGGCTGGCGCGCCAGATATCCGGCCCCGTCCCATCCCCCTCTATAAAGGGAATAATCGGACGGGCGGGCACATGCAAACGCATCTGCCCATCAATGGT
>JAQCIA010000334.1 GCA_027620105.1 Verrucomicrobiota bacterium
GGCCTGGGCATTCTGCTGCGCCTGTTGCGCCGCCTGCTGCGCCGCCTGCGCGGCGCCCTGTGCGCGCTGCGCCGGGGTCGCCCCCTCTGCGGTCTGTTTCGCGGCGCGAGCGTTCTGTCGCGCGCGCTGTTCAGCCTGCTGCGCCTGCCGCACGGCCTGTTCCGCCTTCTGCACGGCCTTCTCCGCCGCCTGGGCATCTTTCGGGTCTTGTGGCGCGCCGGATTCAGCCTTCTGCTCCATGATGTTCACTTCTTCTGCTTTCACATCATCTCTTTTGGCTTCCATCATCGTTGTATTGATGTCTTGTTTGTATCCCTCCGGTTTCGGGGCTTCCTGGCCCTTTGGGCCCTTTGTGTCCTTTTGGTCCTTCGCGGCCTTCTTCCCGGCCTTTGCCGCGCCATCGAACTGCAACTGCAACTCGGCGACCTTTGACTTCAAAGCGGAAGCTCCCTGCATGCCACCAAGCTCACGCTTGTATCCATTCGACTCGATCTTTTCACTCTCCTCGTGTCCCGAAGGGCTGCCGACAGGTTTAGCCGAATTATCGCTTATCATGTTGTTGACAGTGCCGCTGCGCCCGGCGCCAAATTTGTAACTAGGGGCTAAGATGGACTTCCCAGCGTATGTTGGTAATTCTGCGATCTCTCCCGCGCGACCCAGATCGATGCCCTTTCCGGACATCTCGAGAGACTCCGGTCCCCCTTCCATGAGCATAGCCAGCGCCACCTGCAACGCCGCCACGGCCTTGTCGACGTCATGCTCATCGCGCAACGCGGTGACGGCCGAATTGGCCGACCGAAGTGCCGCAGCCGGCCGAGATTCCCCGCTCGCCTGGACCTCTGCTCCGGATCGATCGGGAGCCGCGGCATCCGCCGCGAGCGACGCGGTCGTCCAAACGACGGCGCATACGCCTATTCCCACCTGCCATGCGCGAAGTATCCGTTTCATGACGTTATCTTCCGTATCCGAGGGCTACTTGAAACCCTTTGGCAAATTGGCAACATTCGCCTTAAGTTTGTCCGCCAATTCCTCGCATTGCTTCTTATACTCGTCGGCATTCAGCTTGGACTTTTCACGTCGCAGGTTCCACACCGCCGAATAGATATCCACCAGAGCTTCCGGACCCAGTTTTTGTCTTTTTCCGCCGATGTGTTTCTTTTTCTTCTTTGGTATGGACAAATTCCAGAATCCGGCGGTTTCATAGGTGTTGAGCCACAGAAAATAGGGGTCCGAGACAACGCTTTGTCCTTTGCGATCGAACACCTCAACGTGATAGACCAGCGTGTCGCCCATCTTCGGCTTGCCGTCGTTCATTTTCTCGACTTCCAGGACGCCGGTGGCAATCGCATCGGTGAAGCCGAATTGCGGATCGTTGGCGGAGGCTAAGGCGTCCGGGTTCGGCTTTAGCTCGCACGCGAACCTGAGCGGTGCCGCGGCCGGATCCAGCGGGTTCATACACACGATTTCCACGCGCTCCAGCGCCACGTCGTCCTTAACTTCCGCGACAACCCGCACATCCCCGATTAGAGTCACCGACGCGTCCATCTTCGGGCTGACCAACTCCTGGACCGGGAAATCGTCGGGTCGGGCCGTAACCACGCAAGGGGGCAGAATCTCGGTCTCCTGCCCGAACTTGTCTTTCAAGACCAGCGCGAACCACGTGTTGGTCGTCACCTTGAACACTGCCTTTAGGTTGCGGGGCTCGGCCGCGTCCACCCGGCCCGTCTGCGGGGCGGCGGGCGCCTGCCAGCGCAGCGTGCCGCTCTCGAGCGGATTGTTGGCGCGGATTTCCAGCTCCACCTCTGAGTCGGCCAGCGCGCTGAGGTCGGCCCGCGGCTGCACCGACTTGCTCTCCGGCCAGCGCATGAAGGCCGGCGCGCGAGTCACCACCGTGACCTGCTCCACCTTGAGCGGGTCGTAGACCTGGATGCGGTAGGGCCGGGTCTCGAGACCGCCGGCCGAAACGGTGAACTCCAGGTCCTCGTTCACGTCCGGCAGTTCCAGCCCGAAACCGTATACCTTCTCGATCGGCGCCAGCGGCAGGTTCTGGGGCTTGGCGTCCGCAGACGCCTGCGGGCGGAAGTTGAAGCGCACGGGCCTCTCGCTCTCCGCAGGGTCGCGGTTGAACGTCGCCTCGATGCCGAACCGCGCGCCGCGCTTCAGCTGAGTCACCTCGTCGAGCGGCCTACCTCCGCGAGTCAGCTCCATTTGCAGCGCCGCCAGGTCCCCAGGCGCCGCGACCGCGCGCGCCGCCAGCGCGGAGGGGGCAAGGACATTACCGGGCAGCTCCTTCACGTAGAACGGATTCACCGTCTTGAGCGCGCTCTCCCGCAGCATCACCGGCTGGAACACCCCGGCGACGGCGTAGATCGCCAGCAGCGCCGCCAGCGCCGCGCCGTACTTGCCCCATCGCACTGCCCGCACGGCCGCGGCCGGGTCAAACCGCAGCGCCCGTTCCACCGCGGAGTTCACGATCGTCTGCACGAGCATCCGTTGCTCGGCGGACCAGTCCGCGCGCGCGCCGAACTCGACCGCCGCAAGGAACGCGCCTTCGTAGCTATCGTTCTGCTCCTCGATAAACAGCGCCATCTGTTCGTCGGTGATCCGCCGCCGCAGCGGCCGGACCACGTGCCGCCAGCCATACAGCGCCGTGAGCGTAACGACTGCGGCCAGCATCAGCAGCCGGGTCAGGGGCCGCAGGTCGAAGAGCGCGTTGGCCAGCAGCGCCAGCCCGAAGATGAGCATCAGTTCCACGGCCCACACTGTCAGCCCATGCCAGGCGTGCGAGCGACGCCAAGCTTTGCGCACCCGCGCGATCTCTTCCGCAACTACACGATAGTCGGACATATTTTTCCTGGTCGTTTAGTGACGCACAACGCGATTGCCCACCGCCAGTTCCATGATGGCCAGCACGCAGAACGCCAGCATCATGGCCACTGAGACGTCCGCGTGGCTGAAGCGGCCGAGTTTCACGACACCCGCATCGCCTTC
>JAQCIA010000335.1 GCA_027620105.1 Verrucomicrobiota bacterium
GGCGGGACGCGCCCGGTAATGGCGCGGTAAATCTGCTCGGCGATCAGCAGGTGGCCCTCTGCGTCCGGATGTACAGCGTCTGGAAAGCGGTCCGGCTTATCGTTTAGCAGGTGGCGGATATCGATGACTGAGATGCCGGTCTGTTCGGCCACTGCTTCGATACGCGGCACGAGTTCGTCCCGCAAGATCGTGTCGGACAGCGGTCCCTCGGGCGAAGCATGCACGGGCGGCGGCGTGCAAATCCAGACCTGTGGCGGACTCCATTTCTCAGTGAAGGATTTCACGAGATCCGTGTAGTCGCCGACGAAGCGTTCTGCCTGTGTCCAATTGTTGGTCTTGGCGTCGTTGGTCCCCAGCATGATCACGACAACGTCGGGATCGCTGGAGAGCGCCATAGGGATGGCGTTCTGCTGATAGAGGGGAACGTCACCCGTCGCGAGGCAGGTGACACCGGGGACTGCCATGCTGACGACGACCCAGCGGGGCCCCAGCAGGCGCTCCAGGCGCGCGGGATAACCGTCACGCTGCGGTTGCGCGAGTCCGATACCGGCGGTGATATCGTCCCCGATGCAGACGACGCGAATGGTGTTGGTGGAGTCATCCGCGACGAGCGGGGCGGAGGCGGCGTGTGTGCCGCGCGGCCCGACTGCGACGCAGGCCGTGACGCCGATGGCCGCCATGCGCAAGAGTTTGTGAAACATGCATCCCCCCGAAGAATGGGGGCAAGGTATGAATTTTCCTCCGGGGGTGCAAGCCGCAGGGTGACGCTGGCGGTGATGCGGTGTCGGCCGCTGCGTGTCGCCGGGCGTGACTCGCGCTCATGAAAAATGCGCGCATGTTGCCTTTGAATAGCGGGTTCCGAGTTTGTCGTTGACGGGTGCAGGGCGGGTTCGCACAGTGTCGACTTCCACGGGAACGCAAAGGGGCATCACACATGGCGAAGCCGATCATTGGTGCGCAGCTGTACACGGTGCGCGCGCACATCAAGACGATTAAAGATATCGAGCGCACATTGGCGAAGGTGCGGGCGATTGGTTACACGACGGTACAGATGTCCGGCCAGGGGCCGGTGGATGCGCGTGAGTTGGCGGCGGTGGTGCGTGATTCGGGCGTGAAGGCGGTGGCGAGTCACGTGGGCTTTGATCGCATGCAGAGCGATGTGGAGCGCGTGATTGAAGAGCACAAGCTCATGGGGTGTACGCACACAGCGGTGCCGTGGCTGCCGCACGCATACATGCATGCGGCAGGTCTGGCGCGCTTCATCAGGGAGGTCACGCCGGTTGCGCGAGCTTTGACGGGTGCCGGCATTTCCGTGTCGTATCACAATCATCATCAGGAACTCGTGCGCGTGGGTTCGCAGAGCTGGCTGGAGGCGCTGCTGGCGGACATGGATGGCACCCTGATGAAGGCGGAGTTTGACACCTACTGGGTGCAAACCGGCGGTGGCGATCCGGCTACGTGGATTGCCCGGTACCCGGGGCGTCAGCCGCTGTTGCATCTGAAGGATATGGTGGTGGTGCTCACGGATCAGGGGGCGGTGGTGCGCATGGCGGAGATCGGGGAGGGCAACATGGCCTGGCCGCAGATCTTGAAAGCCGCTGAGCAGGCGGGGGTGGAGCAGGACGATTGCTACGAACGTGACCCGTTTGAGTCCCTCGCCATGAGCTATCGATACCTGCAGTCGCTGGGCTACGCCTGAGTATGGTCCCTGCCCAGCGGGGGTAATTGCGCGCGGGCCCCCTTTTTTTATTGCGGCGTCATGGAGCGCGTGGCAGGCTGCGCGGATTCGCACATCCACAGAAAGGGGCCACGTGAAACGTTTATTGATGCTTGTTGCTGCCGCGACTGCCTGCACCGTGATGGCCGATGATGCCGGACTCGACACTCCCGTGAAGCGTGCAAGCTACGCGATGGGCGCCGACATCTCGAAGAATCTTTCCGAACAGGGAATTGAAATTGAGGCCGCGGCGTTTCTGGCGGGATTCAAGGCATCTACGGAAGGAAACTCCGCCCTGAGTGCAGACGAAATTCGTGCCGAGATCATGCAGGTGCAGTCGCAGGTGCGGGAGAATATGATGAAAAAGCAAACGGCCGCCGCCGCCCGTGGTCCCGAGAACGTTGAAGCGGGCAAGACGTTCCTGGCGGAGAACAAATCGAAGGAAGGCGTGATCGAAACGGCATCCGGGCTGCAATACAAGGTGATCGAAGCGGGCGAGGGTGACAAGCCGCAGGCAACGGATGAGGTCACGGTGCACTATACGGGGAAGCTGCTGAATGGGACGGTCTTTGACAGTTCCGTCGAGCGGGGCGAGCCGGCGACGTTCGGTCTGAACCAAGTGATTCCCGGATGGACCGAGGGCGTGCAACTGATGAGCAAGGGTGCGAAATATACGTTCTGGATTCCTTCGGATCTGGCGTATGGCGAGCGCGGGGCTGGTGGGCAGATTGAACCAGGTTCGACACTTCAATTTGAAGTGGAACTGATCGATATCGAAGCCAACTGAAGTAAAGAGTTGGTGGTTGTTCCTCCGGTGCATTGCGGGGCGGCCACGATCTACAGTCAACGCGCGAAGGCGTTGGTCAGGGCGTGGCCGTGCCATTCCGCAGGGTCGTGCAAGCCCAGCAGCCAAAGTGCTGTGGCGGCCGAGTCGCAAATCGAGATGGGCTCGGTGATGGCGTTTCCCTTTTTGGTGGGGCCACCGAGCACGATCCAGGGGATTTTCATGTTTACCGGCATCGTCGCGCTATGCCCCAAGGTGCTTCACATGCATGCTGGGCGAAGGGGCTCAAATAAAGCCCATGATCGCTTTCAGGAGGCACGGGGTCGAGCTTGGCCAGGCTGAGAATTTGGCGAGACGTGAAAAGCAGCCGATCGAGGGACTGGCACTTACTTAAGCCTGGTTTGGGATGGGTTCAAGAACGGCTCGCGGGACGCTCGCCCTCCAATTGCGGACATTCTGAGCCGATGGATGGCGAGCGTC
>JAQCIA010000336.1 GCA_027620105.1 Verrucomicrobiota bacterium
GCCGAGCCAGGCCGGCGGGGCGCCGGGCGTGAACACGCCGCCCCAGCCGAGCAGTTGATCGAGGCGCACGAGCAGGTCGAACAGGCCGGTCGCATACAAGAAGCTGTTCAGATAGCCCGCGCTGGCCTCGAAAAAGAATGACCGCCAGATGAGCACCGTGACGAGTCCCGGAATGACCATGGGCACGACGAACAACGTGCGATAGAGGAACTGCAGGCGGACGCTGCGGCAGCGGTGGATGCAGACGGCCACCAGCAGCGCGGGGAGCATCTTGACCACGTTCCAGCCGCCGAGGATGAACGCGACTTGGAACGAGCGCCAGAACTCGGAGGACTTGCAGAGGTCCACGTAGTTCTTGAGCCCGACGAACTCGGAGATGTCGGCGCCGTTCCATCGGAAGAAGCTGTGAAAGACGCCGCTGGCAGCGGGGTAGTAGACGAAGAGGCCCAGCAGCGCCAGCGTGGGCAGCACGAAGAGGTAGATTTCCCAGTGGTGGCGCACGTCGCGCCAGCGGATGTCGCGTCCCGGCATGTTACGGATCCTCCTGCCCGTGGCCCGTCAGCCGGGCGCGCACGCGGTCGATCACCGTGGGTGGGAAGTCGTAAGGCGCGGGCGCGTCCGGCGCGGGGCCGGCTGCGATCACGCGGTCGAGGTTGGCGGCGACGAAGTCGCGGGTCACGAGCCGTCCGGCGACGAGGCTGCGATAGTTCATCCAGCGGGTCACGGCGTCCGTGCCGGTCGCGGCACGTGCCGCGGCACGCGCCCCGGCGATGACCTGTTCATCGCCTACGATGGCGCGGCGGCTGTTGCGGCGCATCTCGGCATATTCCGCTGGGCCCTGTTGCCGGTAGAAGGGACCGAACTCGGCAATCAGGTCCGCGTAGGATATCTGGTTCACCTGGAAGAGCGAGGTGAGCTGCTGCCACTTGATGTTGGTCTCCCCGCCGAGCGTGATCGGCATCGCGCCAAAGACCCCTTCGAGGTGCGGCTTGAACGCCTCCAGCATCGGCGCCATCTGCGTGCCCTCGATCGCTGGAATCCAGCCGATGATGCGATTCAGTTCCTCGTTGCCGCGTTGGCTGGCGACAAACTGAAGAAAATCGAGCGCGACGTCCGGATGCTTGCAGGTGCGGGCGATGGCGAACTGGAACTCCGCCGAGGGCAGTTCGTAGACGGGACCTTCCAGCACACTGCCGAACTCGGGATCGTCCTTGCCGGGCTGGGGAAAGTCCATGATGCCGATTTCGAAGCTGTCGCGCGCCTGTTCACGCAGGCTGCCGGCATCCCAGGTGCCTGTCGTCATAAACACCGCCCGCTGCTGGGCAAAGAGAAACACGGCTTCGTCGCGCCCCAACCCGGTGAAACCGGCCTGGAAATGCTGCGTTAGCGCGCTCAGCATCTGGAAACGGGCGGCGTAGCCGGGGAAGTCGAAATCGATCCGTCCGGTCATCACCGCCGCGAAGAACTCGTCGTTTCCGGCGGCGCCGTCGCGGTTGAAATCCACCCGGCGCACCGCGCCGAACGTCAGCGGCTCGCACATGAAGGTTGCCCACATGCCGACGTGATAGGCGGACCCCGCGATCGGCACGTAGGGGCGGCCCTGCGGGTCCGTCTGCGCACGGATACGCTCGCACGCCGCGAGGAAGTCGCGAAAGGTTTGGGGCGCCACCTCCAGGCCGGTCAGGCGCTTTAGCAGATCGCGGTTGTAGAAGATGCGGATGCCGAACTGCGTCAATGGCACGGTCATGTACTCCTGCAGTTCGCCGATGTAGCTGTTGCGCATGCCGTCCTTGTAGGTCTGCAACCAGGGCGTGTCCGCCAGGTCGGTGCCGGCGTTGTAGGGGTTCGGCAGCTTCGCGGCGGCGGTGAGTGGGACCAGGTAGCGTGCGTAGTAGCCAAGCATCACGTTGTACGGCACCATTCCCGCCTGGATCATATCGGGAGCCGTGCCGCCCATGAGCTGCGTGGTCACGAACTGGCTGTAGGTGGATTCCGGAATCGGCAGTTGCTCGATCTTCACGTTGGGGTGCAACCGCTCGTACGCGGCGGCCAGCGCAGCGATTCCATCGCGCACCCCCAGTTCCAGTTGCCAGTGGGCAATACGCAGCACGATGCCGTCGGCCGGCGGGGCCCGATGGTGCCGGCGTAGGGCGATGGCCGTGGCGGAGCCTATGAAGGCCGTCAGCACCACCAGCAGCGGAAACGCGGAGCGCAGGAATGCCCAGGCGCGGCGGATCATGGCGTTCCCTCCTGGCGCAGCCGCGCTTCGAGTTCGGCCATGCGCCGCAGTTCCTGTTTGGCCAGGAAGACGCGCTGCTGGGTGGGATACTCGTCGATCAGCTTGCCATAGTACGCGCGCGCCAGATCGAAGTTGCCCACCTCGAATTCCGCCAGCGTGGCGATGCGCCAGTACGTGAGCGACAGGTCGGTGACCGCGTTGGTGGCAGCGGGATTCACCGGGGCCGTGCGCCACTGCTGCAGAACCGCCTCCAGGCGCCGGTCAGGTAGACTCAACCACGTGGCCGCCTGCTCGATCAGGCTCCAGACGGTGCTGACGTTGGGTGAGTTGGTGTGCGCTTCCAGAAACGCGTCCAGCGCGGCCAGCACCTCGCGCGGTTCATCATCGGAGGACGGCGCAGCTAGGCGCAGCCCCTGCTGCAGGAGGAAGGCCTCCTCGGCTGCCGGATGGCCGGGGAAACGGTCGATGACCGCCTGGCAGCCTTGGAGGCGCTCCTCGCGTGGCGGCTCTTTCCCAGGCGGCAAAGACTCCGGCAAGCGTGCCAGTCCCAGCGCGCTCCAGCCGGCCAGGTCATGGGCGGGGGCCGTCGCCATCACGTCGCGATACAACTTGTCCGCGCGCGCGGCGTCCTCTCCCGGGCGGCGCAGGTGCCAGGTGACGGCCTGCCCATAGAGCGCCTCCACCCGGTTCGATACACTCTGTCCCGCCACCCGCTCCGCGCGT
>JAQCIA010000337.1 GCA_027620105.1 Verrucomicrobiota bacterium
AGCGCAAGACCGCATTCGCGAACAGGTTCGGCGGGTCATCGTCGGGCAAGACGACGTCGTCGAGCACCTATTGCTGACGTTGCTTGTGGGCGGCCACTGCCTGATCACCGGCATGCCGGGTACGGCGAAGACTTTGCTCGTTCGAACGCTGGCGACCGCGTTGGGCTTGGTGTTCAAACGTATTCAGTTCACGCCCGACCTGATGCCCACCGATGTCACGGGCACCGACATCATCGACGAGGATGTCACGACCGGGCACCGCAAGTGGACGTTCGTTCAAGGGCCCATCTTCACGAATGTGATGTTGGCCGACGAGATCAACCGCACGCCACCGAAGACGCAAGCGGCGCTGCTTGAGGCGATGCAGGAGCTAAGCGTGACGGTTCGCGGCACGACGTATAACCTGTCGCCGCCGTTTTTCGTGCTGGCCACGCAGAACCCGATCGAACAGGAAGGCACCTACCCGCTGCCGGCGGTTCAGCAGGACCGGTTCATGTTTACGTTGTTGATCGACTACCTGACGCGCGAGCAGGAGGAGAATGTGATCAACGTCACCACGGCGCGGTCGACGGACGACGTGCGGGTGTGCATGCGCGGTGAGGAACTGCTGCGGCATCAGCAGCTCGTGCGCGACATGCCGGTGGCCGAGCCGATTCTGCGCTACGCGGCGGCGCTGGTGGCTCACAGCCGGCCGAAGGACGCGCGGGCGCCAGACTTCGTGAAGGACTACGTGTCTTGCGGGGCCTCGCTGCGCGGCACGCACTACCTGGTCTTGGGCGCCAAGTCGCGTGCGTTGCTGGCAGGCCGTCCGCACGTGTCGGTGCAGGACGTGCGCTCGGTGGCGCACCAGGTGCTGCGGCACAGGATTCGGACAAACTTCCACGCCGAATCCGAGGGCGTGAAGCCCGACCGCATCGTGGACCGGCTGCTGGAGAAGGTGCCGGTTCCGAAATCCGGTTTATGAGGAGGAGTCCGCCCCGATGGCTGACAAGTACATAGACTTCGACGTGCTGGCGCGGATCAGCAGCTTGGAGCTGTTGGCGCGCACGGTGGTACAGGGCTTCACGCTGGGTTTGCACCGCAGCCCCTACCGCGGCTTCTCGGTGGAATTCGCCGAGTACCGGCAGTATGCGCCCGGCGATGAGATCCGGTTCATAGACTGGAACGTGTATGGGCGCACCGACCGCTATTACATCAAGCAGTTCGAGGAGGAGACGAACCTCGCGTGCCACCTGCTGCTGGACGTCAGCGCCTCCATGGGCTTCAAGGGGCCGGATGCGAAGTTCTCCAAGCTGGAGTACGGCTGTTTCCTGTCGGCCTGCCTGGCTTACTTCTTGATGGGACAACGCGACAGCGTGAGCCTGACACTTTTCGACAGCCAAGTGCGCGTGCGGCTGCCGGCGAGTTCGCGGCAGGGCCACCTGCAGCGGATCCTGACGGAGCTGGATGGCCTGAAGGCGGGCAACGACACGAACATCTCCAAGCCGATGCACGAGATGGCCGGGGGACTCAAGCGCCGCGGAATGTGCATTCTGATCTCCGACCTGCTCGACGACCCGGCGGCGGTGCTGTCGGCGCTGCAGCACTTCCATTTCGCCGGGCATGACGTGCTGGTCTTTCACGTGCTGGACAACGCGGAGATCAACTTCACGTATTCGACCCTGACCGAGTTCCGCGATATGGAAAACGGTGAGAAGCTGCTGTTGTCGCCGGGAGCGACGCGGCGGGCGTACATGGAGGAGTTCAACCGCTTTCAGACCGCCTACGAGAAGGGCGCGGCGAACGTAAAGGCCGATTATCGGCTGCTCAACACGCGTACGCCGCTGGAACTGGCCTTGAGCGAGTGCCTGTATAAACGAAGCCGGATGGGATGATGAACGCGTGGTTTGCCAATCCGCTGTATCTGATCGGCGCGGTGGGAGTGCTGCTGCCGGTGCTGATTCACCTGCTGACGCGGGAGCAGGTGATGCGGGTGGACTTTCCGACCCTGCGGTTTTTCGTCCGCACGTCGCGGGCGACGCTGGCCCGCAAGCGGCTGTGGGAGGTGTTGCTGATCGCGCTGCGGATGCTGGCGTGCCTGCTGCTGGTGCTGATGTTCGCGAACCCGCTGTTCGCGCGCCGGGCGGCGCCGGGCACGGGCGACACGGCGCGCGTGGTGGTGGTGGATGTGTCCGGCTCCATGAGCCGGCCGGCGATGGAGAAGCCGCTGCGCGAGGAGCTCGACGAACTGGCTCGGCAGGCGGCCCAGGGTGGCACGCGCACCGCGGTGCTGGCTTTCGACGACGCGCCGCGGGTCGAGGCGGACTTCGAGGCCGGGCCTGCGGAAGTACGCGGGGCGCTCGATGATCTGCGGCCGGGGCAGGGGGCCTCGAACCTCGACGCTGCCCTGCGCAAGGCCAACGAAATGCTCGCGTCGGAAAAGACGGGGAGCAAGGAGATCGTGCTGGTCTCCGACCTGCAGAAGGCGGGCTGGGCCCGCTACCACGGGGACTGGCGGCTGGGCCAGGGCGTAAAGCTGGTCGTGAAACCGGTCGCGGCCGATGGCGACGACGTGGCCATCGTGCAGGCCGACGTGCCGCGCGGGCTGCTCCTGGAGAACAGACCGCGGCTGGTGATAGCGCGGGTGATGAACTTCGGCAAGACGGCCCACGAGCGCGTGAAGGTCACCTTTGAAGTCAACGGCGCGACGGTTGAGACGCGCGAAATCGCGCTGCCGGCGGGCGGGGCGGCCCCCGTGCGCTTCCGCCACCGATTCGACCGGTTGGGCGACAACCCGGGCTGCGTGCGGGTCGAGGCCGCGGACGCCGATCCGGCGAACAACGTGTTCTATTTCAACGCGCGGGTGCAGCCGCGCATCCGGGTGGTGATTCTTAACGGCCGTCCGTCCGTCCAACCGCGGGACGACGCGGCGTACTTTTTGCGGGCGGCGCTGGACATGGGCG
>JAQCIA010000338.1 GCA_027620105.1 Verrucomicrobiota bacterium
CCCGCCGCTCGCTGTGCCCCAGAATCACGTAGTGACAGTACATATCGCGCAGCATGCTCGCGGAAATCTCGCCCGTGTAGGCGCCGCTCGCTTCCCAATGCATGTTCTGGGCACCGAGCTTGATGCTCGTGTCATCGATGGCCTCGCTCACCGCCTTCAACGCCGTGAAAGGCGGACACAATACCACATCCACCTCGCGAAATTCGCCCAGCTCACGCTTCACGCCCTCTGCCAGCTGCTGGGCGTCCGTCACGCTCTTGTTCATCTTCCAGTTGCCGGCAACCAGTTTCTTGCGAATTTTTCTCACGTTTTCTCCGTCAACGCCGCGATTCCGGGCAGTGTCTTGCCTTCCAGAAACTCCAGACTCGCGCCCCCGCCCGTACTGATATGACTCATGCGATCGGCCAAGCCACTCTGGTTGACCGCGGCCACGCTGTCGCCACCGCCGATCACACTCACGCACTTGGTCGCCGCCACCGCCCGTGCCACGGCCAGCGTCCCCGCCGCAAATGGTTCCATCTCAAAACAGCCCATCGGCCCATTCCACACCACGGTGCGCGCCCCCGCCACCTCCGCCGCGAAGCGTGCCGCAGATTTCGGCCCGATGTCGAGCGCCATCCAGCCGTCCGCAATTCCATCCTGACCGACCGTCTTGCGCTCGGCATCCGCACGAAACGCATTGGCGATCACATGATCCACCGGCAAGAGCAACCGCACCTTGCGCGCTTCCGCGGCCGCCAGCAATTCCTTGGCCAGTGGCACCTTGTCCTCTTCCACGAGCGACTTGCCGATCGGCAGCCCCTTCGCGCGATAGAACGTATACGCCATCGCACCACCAATAATCAGCGCGTCCACTTTCTGTAACAGGTTGCTGATGACGTTGACTTTGTCGCTGACCTTGGCCCCGCCCAGGATGGCGACGAAGGGGCGTTCGGGTTCCGCCATCACCTGCCCGAGATAACGGATCTCCTTCTCCATCAGCAGGCCGGCCGCATTCACCTTGAAAAACTTGCAGACAATCGCCGTGGAGGCATGTGCGCGGTGTGCCGTACCAAAAGCGTCGTTCACGTACAGGTCGCCGAGTTTCGCGAGTTCCTTCGCAAACGCCTCCTGCTTCTGCTTCATGTCGGCCTTGGCAGCCTTCTTCTCTTCATCCGTGGCCGTCTCGGGAAGTTTGACCTTCCCTTCCTCTTCACGGTGAAAGCGCAGGTTCTCGAGCAGCAGGATGGGTTCCTCCGGAGTCAAGGCCGCCGCCATCGCCCGCACCGCCGGTCCCACACAGTCCGGTGCGAAGGTCACGGAATTGCCCAGCAATGTCGCCAAACGATCGGCGGCCGGTCGCAAACTGAATTCAGGCTCCGCCTTGCCGCCCTTGGGACGCCCCAGATGACTCATCAGCACGAGCGTGGCCCCTTGCGCCAGGATGTGCCGTATCGTCGGCAGCGCGGCGGTGATCCGCGTGTCGTCCGTCACCACGCCATTCTGCAAGGGAACGTTGAAGTCCACGCGCATCAGCACGCGTTTCCCTTTGAGGTCCAAATCCTGAATGCTGAGTTTGCTCATTGAACGATTCCGCCCGCACATGTCTGCGGCAGGCGCAATCTGCTTACGCCCGCCACCCCTCTCCGCTCCCGCCCCAGAAACGGATCATCCACACGCCTCATTTCCTCTCCCCGCCGAATAGAGGATCACGGTGAGGCGGGCTATCCGTCCGCTCCCCGCCTACTTCGCGTCGACCTTGGCCATGTGGGCAACCAGGTCCACAACCTTGTTGGAATAGCCCCACTCGTTGTCGTACCACGCCACCAGTTTCACAAAGTGATCGTTCAGCATGATCCCCGCATCGGCATCGAACACCGACGTGCAGACCTCGCCAATGAAGTCGGAAGACACCACCGCGTCCTCCGTATAGCCGAGAATGCCCTTCATCGGGCCGTTCGCCGCGGCCTTCATGGTCGCCTTGATCTCGTCATACTTGGCGGGCTTCGTCAGACGGCAGGTCAGATCCACCACCGACACGTCGGCCGTCGGTATGCGGAACGCCATGCCCGTCAACTTGCCATTCAATTCCGGTATCACCTTGCCCACGGCCTTGGCCGCACCGGTGCTGGACGGAATGATGTTGAATGCCGCGGCACGTCCGCCGCGCCAATCCTTGCCGGACGGACCGTCCACGGTCTTCTGCGTCGCCGTGGTCGCATGCACAGTGGTCATCAACCCCTCTTCGATGCCCCACGTGTCGTGCACCACCTTGGCCAGCGGCGCGAGGCAGTTCGTGGTGCAGGAGGCGTTCGAAACAATTTCCATATCCTTGGTGTACTTGTCCTGGTTGACGCCCATCACAAACATCGGGGCATCGGCCGACGGTGCCGAAATCACGACCTTCTTGGCTCCCGCCGTCAGATGCGCCGACGCCTTGGCCTTGTCCGTAAAGACACCCGTGGACTCGACCACGTAATCGGCGCCGCACTGCTTCCAGGGAATCGTGGCCGGATCCTTTTGGCCAAACACGGCAATTGGACGTCCGTTGACCACCAGTTTTCCATCACCCGCTTCCACCGTTCCCGCAAATCGTCCATGCACGGTGTCATACTTCAGCATGTACACCATGTACGCAGGATCAATGAAGGGATCGTTGATCCCAACCACTTCGATGTCTGGGTTGTTCAGGGAAGCCCGAAAGACCAGGCGGCCAATGCGCCCGAAACCGTTGATACCAACTTTGACTGACATAGGACTGCCTCCTCTTATTCGACCTTGGAAACCACCAACCGCATGCCCACCGCGGGCTTGCTTCGTTCAAAAAAAACGAGGCGTTACCATATCCCACCCCCCCACACCCGTCAATCCCTGTGCACGTTTGCTGATCGACGGTTTCAGGAATTACCCGTGCCGCCCACACCGTGATACCCCTAACCTCAACCCCACGCGG
>JAQCIA010000339.1 GCA_027620105.1 Verrucomicrobiota bacterium
TACTGTCAGGGTTCGAGCTGGGACCATATTTTTCCTTCCAGTCCCATTCAAACGGGACGCCGTTGCCATTGGGCGAAAGACGCGATACATCGCGCACGCTCCAAACGTGATAGAGGGTGCTAGCATAGTCTACGCCAAGCCGCCATGAATATTGGAATGAGTGACATTCCCTTAACATGCTCATTACGAAACAGTTGCAACAGCTCCAACTGCTGAGTCCGGCATCGGTCCGGGAGGAGGTGCATACGAGAGTATGCATTTCGCCATCGTATTTGCATACATCTGTACGCGGTCACGCGAAGTTTAGGGGGGCGGACGGCCTCGGCTGTGCCCCACCACCATCGTCCTTCGTCCTCATCCTCAGTCGCAGCGGGGTCAGCCCTTAAAAGGTAAAATAAAGATTGCCCGCGCGCCGGCGGATGGTAGGGTGAGTGCATGGCCCGGTTGCTGCGCGTACAGTTCGAGGGTGCGATCTACCATGTGACGCTGCGTGGGGTGGAGCGGCGCAACATTTTCGACAACGATCGGGAACGCGAACGGTTTCTGGATCGGCTGGCCCAGGACGTCGAGACGCATGGCGTGCGGGTATACCTATACTGTCTGATGGCCAACCACGTTCACCTGGTGCTGGAGACCCCCAAGGCCAACCTGAGCCGGTTCATGCACGATCTGCAAACGGCCTACACCGTCTTCTACAATCGTCGCCACCAGCGGGCGGGGCACTTGATGCAGGGGCGTTTCGGGGCGCAACTGGTCGAAGGCGATGAGTATCTGCTCAAACTGAGCCGGTATGTCCACTTGAATCCCGTGCACGTCGGGTCCGCCCGGGCCCTCGGGCTCAAGGAGCGGATCGCGGCCTTGCGTGCGTATCGCTGGAGCAGCTACCGCGGCTATGTGGGACTGGGCCGACCGCTGGAGTGGATGAGCGAGACGCCCGATGATGCCCGGCAAGGCGTCCCGCAGGCGCCGGGAATACCGCATGTTCGTGGAGGCGGGCCTGGCGGAGACGGACAATGCGTTTCTGAGCGCGCTGAAGGACTCCCCCCTGGGCCTCGGCGGGGAGGCGTTTCGTGAGCGGATCCAGGATTTGCATCTCGATCTGCTGCACCGGCACAAGCGCAAGGAAGACGTGTCGTTTCGCCGGGTGGGGGCGCAGGTCCCCGTTCAGGCGGTGCTCGACGCCGTGGCGCAGGAGTTTGGTGTGGACGCGGTATCGCTGCGACGGCGCCAGAGGGGCAGTTTCGTGCGCGCACTGGCCTCGCGGATGCTTCTGAAACACGGCGGCCTGACACAGCGCGAGGTCGCCGCGATCCTCAATCTGGGCACCGGCGCCGCGATCAGCATTCAGCTCCGGACGCTCGCCGCCGCCGCGGAATCATCGCCTCGCCTGCGGGATCTCCTGGCGCGTCTTGACCGCCGTCTCGAAGCGCAGCCTCGCAGGAAGGCGCAGGGCACAACACGCTAATTTATGTTTTAAGGGTTGACCCCAATGAGGCCGCCCCCAATGAGGCCGCGGAGCGCCTCCGGCGGGATCGGCGATTCAGAGAGTGCGAGCCTGAACCGCGAGTCAGGCCCTCCCCTCGTACTCTTACACCTGCTCGTACACGCCTATCGCTTCAATCTTCGGCTCTTTACCCAATAGAAAATCCCCCACTATTCCCGGAAGCGCCCAAGATAAAGACATGCCCCAATACGTTCAGGCTCGCGAGCCGTTCTGGAGCCCATCCCAAACCAGGCTTCAGTAAGCGCCGCCCCACTCAGGGCCGGCCCTGCTCGCGCCGGGCACCAGCTAGTTCCGCAAATTGGCCTTTGTGGGCGTGAAGCACAGACCGGCTTTGACACCGACCTGTTAATGCGCACACTACGCAATGGACGGGGAGGCGAAGGAGTGGACTACAACCGACATGCCCCGACCACACCCATGACCGATACCATCACAAACCTCGAGCAAGGCACAGCGGCCTGACTCGACCGGCGCGCACAGGGAATCGTCGCATGAAAAGAGCATTCATCACGGGAGCGAATCGTGGACTCGGACTGGCGCTGGTCGCCCAGCTCCTCTCGCGTGGAGACCGGGTGATCGCCGGGTGCCGGCAACCGGACCGCGCCGATGCCCTGCAGAAACTCGCTCGGGCGCACCAGCAAGCGTTGTCGATCGTGGCGATTGATGTGGATGATGAGACGTGCATCCGCTCCGCTCGTCAGACGGTCGCGAGCCTCGTTGACGCGATCGATATCCTCGTCAACAATGCCGCCATTCTCAGGGGCGACACGGCACTGACCATGACATCCGAGGCCATGCTGGAGTCCTACCGAACCAACACCGTGGGTCCGGTGCTGGTGATCCGGCACTTTCTCGACCTGGTGCGCCTGGGGACACAGCCGGTCATCATCAACATTTCCTCCGCAGCTGGTTCACTCACGCCTTACCCAAGCACCCCATACCTCTGCAGCTATGGGTGCACCAAGTCTGCCCTCAACCTGGCCACACGGTGTATCGCCCACGAACTCGCCGCCGAGCGCATCCCGGTGGCGGCGGTCTATCCCGGCTGGGTGAGAACCGACATGGGCGGAAAAGACGCGCCGCTCTCGCCGGAGGATTCGGCAACGAGCGTGATCACGAATGTCATCGACCGGCTGACCATGGAGAGAACCGGCGAATTCCTCACGTGGACCGGGGAGACGTGCCCCTGGTAGGCGGGCAAACGCGGGGCAGAACGGGAACGGGAGGCACTCCCGCCAAGATTCACGCTTCCTGAACCCGCTGTTGAACTTGACCGCCGTCCATGACGAGCTTGACCGGCCCAGTCAATTCATACGCCGCCATGTTGCCCCGCCCTTTCCCGGGCGCCATTGCCAGCCGGATCCGGTCTATATCGAATGGCGCTTACTGAAGCCTGCGGCTCGCGGGACGCTCGCCCTCCA
>JAQCIA010000340.1 GCA_027620105.1 Verrucomicrobiota bacterium
TGGACGATGACGTCGGGCGGCTGCTGAAAGCTGGTAGGGTTGCCCGCCGGTGGCCTTCGGCAGAACCTTGAGCAGTCCCCCGAGCTTCACCAACGCCCGCACCTTCAACGTATGGGCCTACCCGACCACCGCTTCGCCCGAGAAGCGGCCTGGTCGGCGCTGAGTCTGAGAACGGGCCTTATGTTGACTCGGGAGGCCGCTAAGATCGGACGATAAGCCATATTAGTGGCCTCACTTGTTAACGGAACGCCCCTTCTCAGACCTAGATTTCGTAGTACGTCGGCGACTCCTGCATCGCCCGGCTTCGGCGTGCTGCTGATAGAATGCGCGACATGCCAAACCGCCGCATTGCGCTACTCGCTTTCCTGTTCATCGCCTTTTCGCAGCTTTCGTTCGGTCAGACTTTCGATGTTTTCGAGATGTCGATTGCGGATCTGCAAAAAGCCATGACCGAGGGCCGTACCACATCGAAGGCTATCGTGCAGGGATACCTCGACCGCATCGACGCGTTCGATAAGCGGGCCCCGGGTCTCAATGCCATCATTCTGCTCAATCCAAACGCGTTGAAAGAAGCCGAGGCGCTCGACCGCGAGCGCGCGGCGAAAGGGCCGCGCGGCCCGCTTCATGGCATACCCATCGTTGTGAAAGACAATTTTGATATTGCCGGACTTGTCACCACCGCCGGCTCCGTGGCCCTGGCAAACAATCTCGTCACGAAGGATGCCTTTCAGGTTCGCAAGCTTCGCGAAGCGGGAGTGGTATTCATCGGTAAGACGAACATGTCGGAATTTGCTTCCGGCTACTTTTCGAACAGCTCCATGGGCGGTCAGACCCGAAATCCCTACGATCCTTCGCGCTATCCCGGCGGTTCGAGTGGCGGTACGGGCGCGGCTGTCGCAGCCAGTCTTGCTGCCGCGGGGATGGGCAGCGACACCTGTGGTTCGATTCGCGAACCTTCCTCGGTGAATAGCCTTGTTGGACTCAAGCCATCCCGCGGAATGTCGAGCAGGTCGGGAATTGTGCCGATGTCCGCCACTCAGGACACTGGTGGTCCGCTCGCTCGTTCGGCCGCCGACCTCGCGGTTCTGCTTGATGCGACGGTGGGAGAAGATGCGGCCGATGCCAGTACTCACGTCACCGGTTTAACACGAGCTCCGTTCGCAGCCGCGCTTCGCGCGAACGCGCTACAGGGCATGCGGATCGGTATTTTGAGAACTCCGGTTGGAGGAGCGACCGCAAACCCGAATACCGTTCCGCTTTTAGGCTTTGGACACGGGCCGGACGATCAAGAGGTGGCCAACGTCGTTCTCGCCGCGATCGGACAGTTCGCCAGACTTGGCGCTTCCGCGACGGACCTGAACGTCTCTGCGGACTTCATGAATGTGTTCACCGATGCTTCCGGAATCGTCACGTTGGAATTTGTGGAGGATCTCAACACATACCTGAGTTCAACGCCCGGACCGCTTCGCACATTTGCAGACATCGTCCAACAGGGCGCCTATGCATCCTTTCTTGAAGCCGGTTACAGAACTCGCCTGGCGGCCAGCCGCAAGGACGCGGATTATCAGAAGAAAATGACCAAACGGACAGAACTGACTCAGATGCTGGCGGCGCTGCTGAAAGACAACAATCTGGACGCCGTCGTCTACCCGACCGTCACTCGGAAAGCCGCCCGCATCGGAGATGTTCAACAAGGCACCGTCAACTGCGGTCTCGCTTCGGTCACCGGTTTCCCGGCGATCTCGGTTCCTGCCGGATTCACCGATGATGGTCTCCCAGTGGGTATGGATATCCTCGGAAAGCCATTCGACGACGCGAAGGTCGTTAGCTTTGCCTACGCATTCGAGCAGGCGACACATTACCGTCGCGCACCCGCCTCCACTCCCGCGTTGCGTGGAGCGAAGATCACGACGCGCACAACCTGGGACACTCAGGATCGTGCAATCAGCGCGCACTTCACCTTTGATCCAACCACTGCGGAGCTTCGCTACACCATCACCGCCAAAGGACTTCAACGCGGCGAGATTCTTGCAGCAACCTTGCGAAGGGGAAAAACGGGAGAGAACGGACCAGTGATGTTCACATTGTCATCGACCGACTTCGCGGAACTCTCCGGTGTCCGCAGCTTGACGGAACCGGAGCGCGCAAACCTGATGTCCTCGCAAATGTATCTCTCGATAACCACACGCAAGTCGCCGGCCGGCGCTTATCGACTGCAGTTATCACAGGATCGCGTGGCCAGGTGACCGTTTCCGGCGTGCTACATTGACGTCGGATGAGCCTGAACTTCACCATCGAAAAAAACGCAACCGGATCCAGCGCCCGCGCCGCGACATTTCAGACGCAGCACGGCGAGGTTCAGACCCCGATCTTCATGCCGGTCGGAACCCAGGCCATCAAGAACGGCGCGCAACTCATCGTGCGCGAGTCTCAGGTGGCGCAGTTTGTCTACCTCGGTGAGTTCGGCGACACCTTCGTGCCCGGCAAGCACACGCTGACGACCGACAACATCCCGGTCCTCACGAGGCTGGCGTCGTGGAAGTACGGCTTTGAGTCCCCGTTCAAGGCCGACGTGTACTACGTGATGACCCGGCTCTTTACGGGCAACAAGTGGGGGACCTCGAACCCCGTGATGCTGCGCGACGCCGACTTCGGAGCCGTGCGCGTGCGCGCGTTCGGGACCTACGACTTCAAGGTCGTCGACCCGAAGACCTTCCTGCGCGAAGTCGCCGGGTCGGACCACGACTTTCGCGTCGACGAGTTCAGCGACACCATGCGGTCGCGCGTGGTCAGCCTCTTTACCGATGCCATCGCGTCGGCAAAGATCCCCGTGCTCGACGTCGCCTCGCGTCATGTCGAACTGGGCGACGCCTTGCTGCCGATGATCAACTCCGCGGTGACCGCGAAGTACGGCCTGGCGATCA
>JAQCIA010000341.1 GCA_027620105.1 Verrucomicrobiota bacterium
GTGCGGGATGGATGACGCGACCCGGCGCCGGATCTGCGAACCGTTCTTCACGACCAAGCGCGAAGGACATGGCATGGGCATGGCGGCGGTGCTCGGCATCGTGCGGAGTCACCATGGAACTATCAAGGTTGAGAGCGCGCTGGGAAAAGGCAGTACCTTCACGGTGCTATTCCCCAAGCCCATCAGCGAAACTGCTGTTGCGGAGACTGAGGCGGCGAACGTGAGGCCTCCGTCTATGGGGGCAAGGTCCTGATGCGGTTGTAGGCAGCAGGGTTGGTGGTGGGCGCCTGCAGGAGTAGATTCGTGTCGGACGTGGGGGGCAACGGTGTGAATGGCGGACCACCGTTTTGAGACGGCGCCCAGCGCGAAGGCCACGTCCACGAATTCCCAGACGCCTGTGCCGCCCTTCCATTCGATGGGATAGCCATTGCTAAACGTTCCCAGTTGGCCCACAGCCCGCCGCCTTGATTTCCGGGGGTAACGACGGATCCCGTACCCGCGCTGCCGTGTGTGGCGCAGCCGCGTTGCGCAACAGCGATCCCGACAGGCTGCGGCGAAATGCCGCGACACCGAAGGTCAAGGCCACGTGGTTTTCGCGAGGTTGCTGCGCTGGGTGCCTTTGGCATCGGTCCAGGCGAAGGCGACGGGCGTTCCGGAGGGGGGGATGCTCAGGCCGTTGTAACCGTGGGCGATATTTTCGGTCAGCTTGATAGTCTGACCCCCGCTGCGGATGTGGTCGAATTTGCCGCCGTCCCAGCGGCTGCCGTTCCAGATAAAGAAATGTGCGAGGCCGTCGCCGCTCCAGGGGTAGTGACTGAAGCTGAAACGGACTTTGGATCCCCGTTCGATGATTTCGGCGGAGATGCTCATGACCGGTACGGCACCGGCGCAGTTAGGGCCCTGCGCGGTGTGCCAGGAAATTGCATCCCATTCGGCCTGGGCGGAATCCACAGGTTGCGCAGGATCGGAGGAAGGTGTTGGGCTGGCGGGTGTTGGTTCGCTCGGTGATCCGGCGGTGGATTGCGCGGTGGGCGTGGTGTCATCATCATCGGCGGGCGTGACTTGCGGCAGTTCACATCCGACGGCCACCAACACGAGCAGGCAAAGGTATGGGCGCATTTGCATTCTCCACGATTCAATGGTCAGAACATACTGCTAAGTCCGACGCCCGCAAACATGGCATCGTCGATATCCACACTACCCGACGCCGATTCAAATGATATTTTTCGCTGCGCGGTCGTGCCGCCGTGCAAGGTGAGGATGGTATTGCCAGTGATGCCGATATCCAGCGCGCCGAAAACGCGAATTTCTTCGTAGCGCACGCGTTCGCGCGGGTCATCGCCCATGTTGTATTCGGGCCAGAGCGCGACGCGGGCACCGCCGGTGAGTCGGAAGCGGGGACCGGGACTGAGGCTGATGCTGGACTCCGGATAACCGAAGTCCACAACGACGTTATCGCGGTGGGCGAGGCGCAGGCCGATGCGCGGATCGATGGCGTGGTCGAAGGACGGATAAACATTGGCGCCGGCAAAAACGGAGAAATCGGGTGTGATCGGTTTGATCCAGCGAAAGCCCAGCGGTACGGCGAAGTCGGCGGCGTCAAAGGACTCAAAGGTTGTGTAGAGGCCGGGGGATACGTCCATCTCGAATCCGTAATCCGCTTCAAAGCGCTGTGTCCAGCGCAGGCGCAGGCGGGCCATGGTCAGCGGATAGAATTCATCGTCGGGGCCGGAGATATTCAGGAGGGTGCTGTCGCCCAGGAATTGCAGATCAAAATCCGCACCGCTGTCGGTTTCCCAGTAGGCCAGCCGGCGGACGGCGCTGACTTCGCTGGCGGACAATTCTTCCCAGCCGTCGGCGCTGGTGTCGGCAGCAAAGAGATAGACGGCGGAGAGGCTGCCGGAGGTGATGAAGGGCATGTCGAGGATCGCGCAGTCGCGTCCATCAACCGTGCGGTATGATTCGGCGTGGGTGTTACAGGTGAAGAGCACCAAGGCAGCGACGGCGGCAGCCAGTTGTGAACTTCGAATGCGAGACGCGATGCGTGTCATGTCGCATGTTGATAGATGGCTGTGGCGCGTCTGTCAATTAAACCCGGTCGGGACTGACTTGCCGATACTGGCATGTTTACAAGTTCATCACCCGGGATGCGCGGTGCGGTGGGTGCAGAAGGACCAGCGATCAGCGCACGAGTCAGAAGGGTTGCGTCCAGGCGAATTCCTCGCCACGGCCCCAGCATTCGAAACGGACGTACTTGGCATCGCGCGGGACATCGACGGTGATTTCGCGTTTGTCGGCGATGGCGATGCGTTGCTGCACGTCGCGCAGTGCCACGATGCGGGCTGCGTTGCGGGTCTTGATGTGGATGCGCAAGCCTTTGACTGCGATGTCCGTGATCGCGACGCCGGTCGACGCGTAGAAGCGGCCATTGCGCAGGGCCTCGACAATGCTCTTGCGGCTGGATTTGGCGTAGACCACGTTCCAGCCCTGGGAGAAATCCCCGCAGGCCCGGTTGTGGAAATCATCGTGGGCGTAACCCCAGACAAGGCGGTCGCGGTGCCATTAAAGATTTCGATACCGGCGTAGCCCTGCCAGCGTTCGAGTTTATCGAAGGTGCAGTGATCGAACTCCTTGAGCCACATGGAATGGTTGATGATGGCGAAACCGGAACCTTGCGCGATTTCGTGGAGCACCTGCTGGCGTTCCGCGTGGGGGGGGCACGAGGCGATCCGCATCGACATGCAGCATGTGCACGCCATTGGCCGTGATTTCGTTGCCCGGCAGCATGCTGAGCCCGTGTGTCTTCAGGGCGGCGTAGTCGGCGGGGGTGGTGTGGATGTCGTGATCCGACATCATCAAAAAATCGTAGCCGGCTTTGGCGTACATGCGGATGACGTCCTGGGGCGCGTGGGCGCCATCGC
>JAQCIA010000342.1 GCA_027620105.1 Verrucomicrobiota bacterium
TCAAATTCGTCCTCCGCCGTCTGCTTCAGGCCGTCCCCGTGCTCTTGGCCGGCGTCACCATCACCTTCTTCCTAATTCGCCTCGCCCCGGGCGGCCCCTTCACCAACGAACGCGCCTATCCCCCCGAAACCATCGCCCGCCTCAATGCCCACTACGGCCTCGATGCCCCGCTCTTCGTGCAGTACGTGCGCTATCTCGGCCACGCCGTGCGCGGCGATCTCGGCCCCTGCCTGAAGTACACAAATCGCACCGTGAATGACGTCATCGCCGAATGCTTTCCCGTCTCACTGGAACTCGGCCTCTGGGCCCTCCTCGTGGCCCTCGTCCTGGGCATCCCCGCTGGCGTGCTCGCATCCCTGCGCCCCCATTCCGCCATGGACCATGTCCCCATGCTCTTCGCCATGACCGGCATCTGCCTGCCATCATTCGTGATCGGCCCGCTACTCGTCCTTGTATTCGGTCTGGGCCTCGGTTGGTTTCACACCTCCGGTTGGGACACCCCCGGTGACCGCGTCCTACCCGCCATCACCCTCGGCGCCGCCTACGCCGCCTACCTCGCGCGCCTAACCCGCGGCAGCATGCTGGAAATCATGCCCCAAGATTACATCCGCACCGCGCGTGCCAAGGGCGCCTCCACGTGGCGCGTCGTGATCCACCATGCCCTGCGCAACGCCCTGCTGCCCGTGGTCTCTTTCCTCGGACCCGCCACCGCCGGCCTCATCACCGGGTCGTTCGTGGTGGAAACCGTCTTTCAAATCCCCGGACTCGGCACCATGTTCGTGACCAGCGCCCTGAACCGCGATTACTGGCTCGTGCTCGGTCTCGTCGTTTTCTACGCCACACTCGTGGTCCTGTTTAACGCCGTTGTGGATCTGCTCATCGCCCTGCTGGACCCGCGCACCCGGAAGTCGCTCACATGACCGCGCCCACCCACACCGCTCCGCCGCGCGCCTTCTGGCCCGCCGTCTGGCATCGCCTCAAGCACAACCGCTTCGCCATGGCCGGCATCATCGTGCTGGTCACCACCGCCATCTGCTGCATCGTCGGGCCCTGGCTCTCACCCTACACCTACGCGCAGATCAATCTCGACCTGGGCCCTGCACCACCAAGCCGCGCCAATTGGTTCGGCACGGATGTGCTCGGTCGCGATTTGCTCACGCGCATGCTTTATGGCGGTCGCATTTCGCTGCTGGTGGGGCTCTGCGCCACGGCGGTCTCGCTGCTCGTGGGCTTCACCTACGGCGCCATCTCCGGTTACACCGGCGGCCGCGTAGACACCATCATGATGCGCGCCGTGGACACACTCTATGCCCTGCCGTTCTCGATGCTGGTGATCGTCCTGCTGGTGGTCTTCGGCAACAACTTCGTGCTGTTGTTCGTGGCCATCGGGCTCGTGGAGTGGCTCACCATGGCGCGTATCGTCCGTGGCCAGGTCCTCAGCCTGCGCGAGCAGGCATTCATCAAAGCCGGGCGCGTGCTCGGCTACACCACCACACGCATCATCGCCCGCCACGTCCTGCCCAATGTGATGGGCCCCGTCGTCGTCTATACAACCCTGACCGTGCCGCAGGTGATCCTGCTGGAATCGTTCCTGAGCTTCCTGGGCCTCGGCGTGCAAAAGCCCATGAGTTCCTGGGGCGGTTTGATCCACGACGGCGCCGTCTCGATGGAATCTTTTCCCTGGCTGCTAATTGCGCCGGGACTCCTGCTGTCCATCACCCTCTTCGCGCTGAATTTCGTCGGCGATGGACTCCGCGACGCCCTCGACCCCCGGTTCGTCGCCAAACGCACGTCGCGCTAGTCCGAAAGTAGGCCGCCTTCACGCCAGCCATTCGCGATCACATTCCGCAGCAACCGCATGCGTGATCGGTGAAAGCCCCGCGCAATCCGCAAGGCAATACGCAGCCCAGCCGGTGGTCCGCGGCGATCGCTATTCAGCCGCTGGCGCGTCCGTTGCTGGCACCGGCACATCCGTTGCTGGTGCCGGCACAGGCGCACCTTCCGGAATCGAAACCGGAATCGGTGCGCTGTTCAGGGGGGTAAAACCGTCCGCGCTCCCCGGACCCGGCGCCGCCATCGGCACTTGCTCCGGTATCCCCAGCGGAACGGCAGTCTCCGCCGCCGCCGCACTGTCCACCACGGAACGCTCCTTGCGATTCGTGCCGATCAGGGCCAGCGCCGTCGTGTTGGCCATAAAAATGATCGCCAGAATCACCGTGGCGCGCGTCATCACGTTGCCGGCCTGCGAGCCGAACATGGCTTCCCCCATGCCCGATCCAAGCGCCAATCCCATCCCCTGACTCTTCGTGCGCTGAACGAGAATGGCCACCACCAGCAGCAGGGAGACCAGCACTTCCACTGTGTACAATAGAAAAACAAAAATCGACATCATGCGTGCATCACCCGGTATTGGATTAAACTCACTCCACAGTCTCGTCCGGCAGCTCCGGGCCCTTGGCCGGAATCGCCGCCCGCACAATCTCCACGAACGAACGTACCTCAAGCGCCGCACCGCCGATCAGCCCGCCGTCCACATCCGGCAAGGCCATCAACGCGGCCGCATTATCCGGCTTCATGCTGCCACCATACAAAATCCGCACGCGCGAGGCCGCCACCGTACTGCCAATCCGCCCCAGCACCGCACGAATGTGCGCATGCATTTCCTGCGCCTGCTCCGGTGTTGCCGTGCGCCCAGTGCCAATCGCCCAGACCGGCTCATAGGCAACCACCACATCCTCCAGATTCTCGGCCACATCGGCCAGACCTTCCACGAGCTGGCCTTCCACCACATCGCGCATCTTGCCTGCGTCGCGCTCCTGCAGCGTTTCTCCCACGCACAGAATCGGAATCAGTTTGGCCCCCAGCGCCGCCTTGACTTTGCGATTCACCACCACGTTGTTCTCAGAAAAGTGCGCCCG
>JAQCIA010000343.1 GCA_027620105.1 Verrucomicrobiota bacterium
TCTTCGACGAGATCTTCGATCGCCGGCAGGGGTGTCGCCCCCATCTGTTTGGGATTCCAGATCATTCTTTGGTCATCATGCCTTTGATCGCACTGAGGAACTGGTTCACATCACGAAAGCGGCGATACACCGATGCAAAGCGCACAAAGGCAACCTCGTCAATCTTCTCCAGACGCTCCATCACCTTGCTCCCGATGGTCTCGCTGGGCACCTCGCGCTCGAATTCTCCTTCAAGCGCCTCGATGATCTCATCCACCGCGCGCTCAACCTGATCCGGACCGATCGGGCGCTTCTCGCAGGCCCGCTCGATACCGTTCATCAGTTTCTGACGACTCAGGTCTTCACGCCGTCCGTCACGTTTGACAACCCGCAGCTTGGCCTTCACCACCTCTTCGTAGGTCGTGAAGCGGTGCGCACAGCCCAGACAGACGCGCCGCCGCCGGATCACCGACCCGTTCCCGGCGGAACGGCTGTCGATCACCTTGTCTTCCAGATTGCCACATTTGGGACAGCGCATAACAAATTTCCTTCAACCGTCCGTAGCCCTGCCCTGCCGCATACCTCAACCGTTGATCTTTTTCTCCAGCACTTCGCGCACGGCCGACACCAGGTCATTCGGATCGCTCGAACCCACAAAGCGGTGCGCCACCGCGCTGGATACGCGATACGATTTGGGGCGCACCACGCCGCCAGTGTCATCGTACAGCACCACCGCCACATCTTCCGTCTTCGGCATGCCGCGCAAAATGCCCGCCAGCGTATCCCCGTTCATGTTCTCAAAAATCAGCTTCAGTAGCACCACATCCGGGGCCTCCAGCACTGCCGCCTGAATCACTTCGGGGCCCCGGGAAACACTCGTCACCGAAAATCCCGCCAGCGTAAAAGCATGCACCAGCGATTCGCGCACCTGGTCCTCATCCTCGCCGATCAACACACGCATCCCCTGCAACCCGCGCGGCGCACTCCCGCCAGGATCGCTGCGCAAAAAGACGATGCGACTGATTTCCATCAACAAGTCCTGGGGCTCGCAAGGCTTCGCCACAAAACCATCCACGTCCACGTTCGCGAAAAACTCGGCCATGTTGGCCCGCGCCGTCAGCACCAGCACCGGATGCCGCAGTTTCCCGTTCCGGCCCGCGATAGCCTTCAGAAAGCCGACCCCGCCAATGCCCGGCATGCCCATATCGAGCACAATCAGGTCTGGCGTCAGCTCCTCGAGGGCGTTTAGCCCGGCCTCGCCGCTGCTCGCCGTGGTCACTTCATAGCCCTCAAACTTCAAAAAATCACTGAGCGTCACCAGAAGGCTGACGTCATCATCAATCAACAACACCTTCTTACGATTGCTTGCTTTTCGCTTCATGTGCTTTTGCTCCCGTCATGCGGTCGGTGCCGGAAAGGGTTTCTTTTCAACCGGACGTCGAATGGCGGATACCGTACCCAGAAACGCCGTCTCCACCTGTTCCCGCAATTCCGTCTCGGTCCAGGGCTTCGTTAGCGTCGGAATTCCAAAATTCCCCAGGATCTTTTTTTGCTTTTCGTTCAGACGCAGGCCCGTCATCACAATCACTGGCGTCCGCATCATCTCAAGATTCGCCTTGAGCTTCAAGATCACATCCGTACCTTCCAGCCCCGGCAAATGCAGGTCGAGCAGCAGCAGTTCCGGCCTGCTGCGCTTGATCGATTCAAGCGCTGTCGCGCCATCCCCCAGCGCCTCCACGCGAAAACCCCAATCCTCGAGGTGCATGGATACGGTCTCGCGCAGTGGGCCATCGTCTTCAACCAGCATCACCCGCGGCGGATCAGAAACCGGCAAGGTCACACTCACCCGCGTTCCCGCGCGAGCCTTCGGAACCGGGCTTTCGATCTTGAGCGTGCCGCCATGCAGTTCGACAATCTCCTTGGAGATGGCCAGTCCCAACCCCGTGCCCAACGGCTGTTCGCCCACTGTAAAATAGCGCTCGCTGACGCGCGGAATCGCCTCTTTAGGAATCCCTGGCCCCGTGTCGTCCACACGAATACGCACGAAGCCGCGCAGGTCAACCGCCGCCGACACATCCACCTCAACCGTGCCGCCCGGTGGCGTAAACTTGATGGCATTGCCCACCACGTTGATCACCACCCGCTCAATCTTCGCCGGATCACACTCAATGAAAATGTTTCGCGGCGCCATGTTGGTCGTGATGGCAATACTCTTTTGTCGCGCCTGCAGCTGCAGCGATTCCATCGCCCAGCGCACGAGCCGGCCCACGGGCACACGCTGCCGGTCCAGTTTGAGCGTCTTGTTGTCAATGCGTCGCAGGTCCAGAATGTCGCCCACCGTCGTCAACATGCGCCGGCAGTCGCCATCCAGCATCTGCAGATACCGCCGCACGCGCGCCGGCAGCGGCCCCGTCACACCGCTAAGCATGTTGTAGATCGCATAGAGCATCGATGTCAGCGGCGTCTTGAGTTCGTGCGACACGTTGGATACGAACTGCACGCGCGCCTGGTCGTGCTCTTCCAGCCGCGCCACCGCATCCTTCAGTGCGTCCTGAGCCCGTTTGCGTTCCGTGACGTTGCGCACGAAGAAGCACAGCCGCATGTCTCCGCCACGGGGCAGCCGACTCACCGCGATTTCCGCCGGAAAGCTGCGGTGATCTGCCCGCACGCACTGGCCTTCAATCAGCGTGTACCGGTGGTGCTCCAGGTTGCGATGGATGGACTGCAGCAGCACCTCGTTGGCATGCGCCAGCAGCTTGGTCACGTTCATGCCTCGCATGGCACCGGGCGGATAACGAAAATATTCCAGCGCGCGCGTGTTCGTTTCCAGAATGCTGCCGTCCGCATCCACCACCAGCACGCCGTCGTAAATGCTGTTCAGGAGTGCCTCGTACTCGGATCGATCCGCCTGCGCCTTGGCGTTGATTTCATCGACC
>JAQCIA010000344.1 GCA_027620105.1 Verrucomicrobiota bacterium
TTGCGCGCGGTGTACAAAGGCAAGCGCGTGGCCGAGATTCCGGGACTGCCCCGGTTCTGCGGCGGGGCCGTGGGTTTTGTGGGCTACGAATCCATGTGCGAGTTCGAGCGCATGCCCAAGCCGAAGGCATCCCTGGACGGCGTGATCCCGCGCAGTCGCTTTCTCAAGGTGGATCAGCTGGTGGTCTTCGACAACCTGCGCAACACGCTGAAACTCGTTGTGTGCTCGCATCCCGCGCAACACGGATCGCCGGCGGCGGCCTATGCCGATGCGCTGGCACGCATCGAAGCCATGGCGCTTGATTTGCAGAAACCGCGCGAGGACATTCCCACACCGTTGACCGGGCCGGTGAACTTCGCCTCGAACATGACACCCGAGGCGTATCAGGCGATGGTCAAGCGCGCGAAGGAGTACATTTATGCGGGCGACATCATTCAGGTTGTGCTGAGCCAGCGCTTCAGCGCGACGTGCGCAGTGTCGCCGCTCGCCGTGTACCGTGCATTGCGGTTGCTGAATCCGTCGCCCTACACTTTCTTCATCAAGATCGGTGACCAGACGCTGGTGGGGTCATCACCCGAGGTGATGGTGCGGGTGACGGGCAACCGGGTGGAGGTGCGTCCGATTGCGGGGACGCGTCCCCGTGGCGCGACCGAGCAAGCAGACCGGGCGCTGGCCGACGAACTGCTGGCGTGCGAGAAGGAGAAGGCGGAGCATGTGATGCTCGTCGATCTCGGACGCAACGACGTTGGCCGAGTGGCGGAGTGGGGCAGTGTACAGGTCACGGAATTCATGGTGATCGAACGGTACAGCCATGTGATGCATCTGGTTTCGCATGTGCAGGGCGTGCTGCGGCCGGAGTTTGATGTGTATGATGTGCTCAAAGCGACGTTTCCGGCCGGGACGTTGTCGGGCGCGGCCAAGATTCGGGCGATGGAAATTATCCACGAACTCGAGCCGGGACCGCGCGGGGTCTACGGTGGTGCGGTGGGTTACATCAGTTATGACGGCAACATGGACCTCGCGATCACGATCCGCACGCTGGACATGGCGGGCGGGCGGGTGGCGATTCAGGCCGGCGCGGGAATTGTGTACGATTCTGATCCGGTGCGGGAGTACGAAGAGACGTGCCACAAGGCACGTGGCATGCAGAAGGCCGTGGCGACAGCGGCGAATGGATTGTCGATTGGTGACTGAAGTACCGGCAGGTGGCGGTGCGGCAGGGCACAATTTGATTTAATGCCGCAAACGGTGCGACTACTACAGTGTTAAGCGCGTACATCCGAGTTGATAAACATTGGAAGGGCCGTGCGCGCGGATGTTTCCGAAGCGCAAGACTTGACGATGCGTGCCGGAGATTATGATCATCCTCATCGATAACTACGATTCCTTCACGTACAACCTTGTGCAAGCGCTGGCGGGGCAGGGGGCGGAGTTGGAAGTGTACCGCAACGATGCCATTACGGTGGACGCCGTGATGGCCAAGCAGCCGGACGGGATCGTGATTTCGCCGGGGCCCTGCACGCCGCGCGAGGCGGGGATTTCCGTGGCGCTGATCCAGCGTGCGTCGGGAAAACTACCGCTGCTGGGTGTGTGTCTGGGGCATCAAAGCATTGGTGAGGCATTTGGCGCCACGGTTTCGAACGCGAAGCGCATTATGCACGGCAAGGTGTCGATGGTGCATTACACGGACGAGGGGCTGTACAAAGGAGCGAAGAATCCGTTTCCGGCGGGGCGCTATCATTCGCTGGCGGTGCTGCGTGAGACCTTGCCGCCCGAACTGGTGGTGGATGCCACGAGCGAGGATGACGAAATCATGGGCATGCATCATCGCGAACATCCAACGTTTGGCGTACAATATCATCCGGAATCGGTGCTGACTCCGGGGGGCAAGCGTTTGCTGCGGAATTTTCTGGATGTGGTCAAGGCGCATGCCGGCAAGGCATGCGCGGCACGTGAGTAAACCGTGGTGATATGAAAGCTTTTCTCGAAAAAATCATGGCGCGCCAGGACCTCACGCAGGCGGAGGCGGTCCAGGCCTTTGATGGCATCATGGCCGGAGAAGCCACGCCCGCGCAGATCGGGGCATTTATCGCCACGCTGCGGATGAAGGGCGAATGCGTGGACGAGATTGCGGGTGGCGCGGCCTCGCTGCGGCAGCATGCGGTGTTCATTGACACCGGCGGGGCGAACGTGGTGGATACCTGCGGCACGGGTGGCGATGATCGTGGGACGTTTAACGTTTCCACGACAGCGGCCTTGATCACGGCGGGCGCGGGGGTGCCGGTGGCCAAGCACGGGAATCGGGCAATTTCCAGCAAGTGCGGTTCGGCGGACGTACTTGGTGCGCTGGGCGTGAATCTTGAGGCGACACCGGAGACCGTGGAGGACTGTGTGCGCGAGGCTGGCATCGGATTTCTATTCGCGCCCAAATTGCATCCGGCGATGAAGCACGCCATGGGGCCGCGCAAGGAATTGGGTGTGCGCACCATTTTTAACATGCTTGGCCCCTTGAGCAATCCGGCGGGCGCCAAGGGGCAGATCATTGGTGTGTTCGCACCCACACTGACCGAAACCTTTGCCCATGTGCTACGGCTGCTGGGCTGCCGCCGGGCATTCGTGGTGCACGGGCAGGATGGGATGGACGAGATCACCGTGACAACGAGCACGCGCATCAGCGAATTGGCCGACGGGCGGGTGAAGACCTACGAGTTTGATCCCGCTGAATTGATTGGCGAGTATGCCCAGCCGGACGATCTGGTGGGAGGTGATGCGGCCGTGAATGCGGCGATCATTCGTGGTATCCTTGATGGTAAGCGCGGTCCGTGCCGTGACATCAGTTGCCTGAATGCGGCGGCCGCGATTGTGGCGGGTGGTAAGGCGACCACGCTGGCGGAGGGATGGAAGCTGGCGCAGG